>JAITLB010000197.1 GCA_031278175.1 Christensenellaceae bacterium | reverse complement strand
TTGGTGCTGTTAGTAATAATAGTGGCGAAGCGGGATATGAAACATCTACTGTGTTCATACATCCATTCGAGTCGCATTCCTTAGAGAAACATAACAGTTCATCACCGTCATAAACCATTTTGAGTCCAGCAAATGTCTGTCGATATGCGGCTATTAATGATATCATATATTCTTTGCCATAGCGGGGGATGATATCACGCTCTGTAGCATCGTCAAATTCTTGCGTCTTGTTAAGTATATCGTCGCGGTTATTCATGATTTCGCGTAGCGCATTTACGAAGTCATAGTAGCGTGTTGCCCAAAAACCATTTTTATATATGCCAAAATAGTTTATAGATGCCATATCATCAAAGGCAATGATATTAAAGAAGTTTGCTGATTTCCCAGCTGAAACTTTACCAGTGTATCTTGATATTAACACCTTTTTATTAGTATTGCGCTCGGGGAGTTGGAACTTTTTAAAGAATTTCTTCATTTTTGACGCGCCAGCGGTAAGCGCATCACAATTGCCCGTCAAGTATAACCAACCCCAGTCGATTTCTTTATGATCGCCTGCTGTTGTTAGGGGGCGCTGTAATGCTCTACCTAAATAAACAACTTTTGCGTTTTCAAATGGGATTCTACCACTACGAGTTAATTTTTTTCCTTCGTCATATGCTATTTTCTCTCCAAAATCCATTATAATGAGGATATTATGTTCTTCGCCGTCAAGACTAATACATGACACATCAATAAACGCACATGGGAATGAAGCAAGTGGCAAATCATCGGGCAAAAGCGGACGTGTAAATTTCACTGTCAATTTGACCTTGGAATTTTTAAATTCGTATTGTGTCGCTGTCATCGACACCATGACTCGCACTTGTGGAATAACGGCATCGGCACCTTTTAGACCCATGAATCGGTATGCACTGCCATCAATAATAATGTTGCCATTCATAGGTTTATCAGCACCAGTCCACATAGTCGGTACAGATTCGTATAGTTTATCGGTCGTGCTCCAAATTGAAAGCAGAGGATCGAAAGTTAATAGGGGATAAGCTGGTAGTCTAGTCTCAATCATAACATAATCTCGATCGTATATTAGTCAAATTTAATTGTTAAAAGCTTTAGATGTCATTCTTGCGTTAATTGCTACAAAAGCATGGTTGCTTGTTCTTTCAAGGCTTTGCGTTGTTTGCTGTTGCGCGGTAGTTGTGTAAGACCTGTCTGCCAAAATCCGCCATCATATCCGTCTGTCATTGTTTTAGGGAGCACTTTAATATCAATCAGCACTGAGCGGTTAGATTTTTTTGACAAGATGAGTGCATCGGATAATTCATCTAGCGTTTTAGCTGTAAATGTTTGACATCCGTATGCGGCAGCATTTGCTGCATAATCAATAGGTACAAACGCTGTGTTTGATTTAGCCTCATATCTAAACTCTGTGGCGAGACTATCGATGCCCTTGCCCATCTGCAAGTTGTTGATGCATCCGAAGCCACAATTGTCAAACAAGAGGACTATAATTTTAACATTCTCTTGTATTGCCGTCACCAGTTCACTGTGTAGCATTAGATAACTTCCGTCTCCAGCCATAGCGTAAACTTCTTTTTCAGGGCAAGCCAGTTTACTTCCCAATGCACCTGCTATTTCATAACCCATGCATGAATATCCGTACTCCATGTTATATGAGTACAGTGAGTCAGTAAGCCACATGCGTTGCAGACATCCCGGGAGACTGCCTGAGGCTCCTACTATTATAGCGTCACTTGATATGGTGTCTCTAATTAAAGCGATTGCAGATGTCTGCGTAATGGAACCGCCCGTAGCAGCTATATAATCATTTATTACATTTGGGGTTTGAGATCTTACTTCAGGTATAAAATTTGTAGCATCTTCAACATATTTAATAGATGCTAATCTTTTCATTTCAGAGCTCCATTTATCTTTCGCTTCATCAATTTCATCTATATAGGCGCTCTTATAAGCACCCAATGAGATGTTTAGATTTTGCAGATTGATTTTTGCGTCACCTGTTATGTTTGTAGCATTGAGTTTCAGACTATGGAATAAAGATGTGTTAATTGTAACAACTCTTGCATCAGGAAATAATGTTTTAGATGAAGTAGTGAAATCTGAAAACCGTGTACCGACTCCTAAAACCAAATCTGCTTTTGAAGCTATAGTATTAGCACTTGAATTTCCGGTTACACCAATGCCACCGAGATTTAGTGGATGAGAACCTTTAAGCGTGCTTTTTCCAGCTTGCGTCTCGGCAAATGGGATGTTATGTTCTGTCGCGATTTGTGCTATTATATCTCCTGCTAGACTGTAGCGAGCACCACCACCTATAATCATTAACGGATATTTAGATGATTTGATTAATTTTGCGACATCTTTTATTTGGTTTATATCACCCATTAATCTTGGAATCTTATGAACACGTGTCTCAAATAACGCTTTGTTGAAATCATATACTTCGCCTTGTACATCTTGTGGCAACGCTAAAGCTACGGCACCAGTTCCAGCGGGATCAGTCAATGTTCGCATAGCGTTTAATAGTGCTGATTCCAATACTTCAGGGCGTGTAATTCTATCGAAAAACTTTACAACGGGTTTAAAGGCATCATTGGTAGTAATATTTAAGTCATACGGTTGTTCTACTTGTTGTAATACCGGATCGGGGCGTCTTGATGCATATGATTCGCCTAGTAATAAAAGCAACGGCAAGTTATTTACAGTAGCTGTGGCTGCTGCGGTTATCATATTAGCAGATCCAGGACCGATGCTAGTAAGACACGGTATTATTTTGCATCTATTATTTTGTTTGGCATAAGACGTTGCAACATGAGCCATACCCTGTTCATTTTTGCCTTGGTATACCTTTAGTGAATGACTACACATAGCGAGGGCTTCACCTACACCTAGAACACATCCGTGCCCGAATAATGTATATATTGAATCAACAAATTTTGTTTCAATACCGTCCAATGATACCCATTGACTATCTAGAAACCGTACGATAGCCTCGCCTACTGTTATTTTGATTTTGTTCATGTTTTACTCTCAAATATATAATTTCACTGATGTGGCTTAACTCTAGTTGGGTTAGCTACATATTCTCTAGATGCGCAATAACCACGAATGGTTAGGGTCATCAGTTCTTGTTTCACGCCACGGATTACCATCTAGATGTCTAATCATCCAGCAACAATACATGGGATAACCTGGTGCGGTTACTTGTGCGTGTGTAAAGCCACCTTCAAATATTCCAACTGACCCATCTTTTATGGTATAAGCTGTTTCACCAATAAAACAAGCGCCAAATCCGTGTGGGTTGTTGAACCTATAATAATATACTTCAGGTTGTGGATGCGAGTGTGGAATATAGCTCCACCATCTGCCTTGTCTAGCATAGACTTCGCCGATTACCATATTTGAATAGGGAGCGTTCGAGTAATCAAATATCGTAACAACGTCTCTTATTGCCGTGTTTTCCCATTTGTCCTTACAACTTACAAATCTACGTATGTTTGTCGAGTCATAAATCGTTGGCTCGAATTTGCGCGGGTTTTGCGTTGATTGCACTAATATTTCGGAATCTTCTAGTGCCGTAATTTTTATAACGGTGGATTTTGAAATATGAACACAAAAAGGTGGGTCAGTAAAGAAATCGTTTCTGGAGCTGACTATTGTATTTGCATTATATGAAAATTCGGCACGACCTTTGACAAGAAGGCACGCGCTTTCCATATCAGAGTGTTCAACATATAATGCGGAATCCTTTTTTAGAGCATAAACGATTATATCTTGCATCGCTGAAGTAGCATCGTTTGATTTAGATAATACCTTTTTACCAGTTTTATCAAAAACAGGATAAAGAAACATGTTATATTTTCCTTTTATTAGGTTTTTAACGCGGCCCTGCGCGCTGCCAGTTCGGCAGTAATTTGATCTTTTTTCTTGCCTACTATGTCATATAATAACACGGGTATAATACAGAGCAAAGTACTTATACCAGGAATTATTGACACTAGTGAGAACATTGCTATTCTCTGACTCAATTCAAGATCTGTAGCGAAGACTACTGCTGATTTTGAATATATTTGAGCAGGGTCTATATGAATAATAATGTAGACTACGACAATAAAAGATGTAGCGACTGCATTGCCTAATTTATTAACAAATCCTTGACACGCTGATCCTAAAGCAGTGTCTCTAAATCCAGTTTTCCATTCCATATAATCTAGAGAATCACCGATCATAGCATAAGATGTGACATTAAGTGCGCCTAGAGGTATACATTGTATGATAATAAACGGAATGCACAAGAAAGTGGCCCAGCTCCATCCCAGTATAATATTAAGTAGTCCTATTCCAAGTGTTAGTAACCCAGCAAAGAATCCAGCAATGCTGGTTACAATTATAATCTGCTTATAATTAAACCTCTTGTAAAGATATGGCATGAACAACATCGCGCCAAACATTCCAGTAGCCGAGCAGATATTAAAAATTGTACTGACACTGCTTATCGATCCTTCCACGGCAGCGGTTCTAGCCGCGTCATCTGCTAGTGTTGCTATATCAGGCCCTATATAGAAAGCATAGCGAGCCACATGCGTTGCTGCCGCTTGCATAAGATATCTGCCTCCAGCAAGAACACCCATCGTTATAACTATCATCAAAGGCTTGCATTTTATAATCCGCATTAATGTGCTAGGCTCACCTGGCATCCTTGTCCTGCGCTCAGGAGCGCGTACGCGTTCCTTAACAGAGAAATAGGAAAGTATGTACAGAGAAACACCGATTGCAGAACTAACTATTGCTATAGTAAAATATTTCTGCCTTGAGATATCTTGACCAGGATACAGTTTAGGTAGAATAATACCTAAAAGAGCAAAGAGTGCTATGGGGACCGCAGTGCCTATGCCGTTAAGCGTGCGACCAAACGATATTACACTTGCGCGCTCACCAGGATGTGGTGTTATGACGTTTGGAATACTCCAGAAAGGCACATCACCTATCGTGTATACCATGCCCCAAACAACGTAAATTAGGGCCACAATCACCATAGTAGGCACTGGGTCTAATCCGAAATCAGAGAACATCAGTACTGTTAAGACACCCGCTGGAAATGCTGCACGAATAATGTATGGCAACATTTTACCTTTTTTAGGATTAACGCGGTCAATGATCATACCCATTAGTGGATCATTTATCGCATCCCAAACTCTTGCAAGTAGCATAAGTAAAAGCACAAACAATAGAGGTGTTTTTAGAACATTAATATAAAAATCCGAAACATGAGATGACATGACGGCATAGATCATGCCTTGTCCACATGCAGCAATACCAAACATCCAAAATTCCTTGCGTGGCACTACTTTTGTTTGTGTTGTTGAAGGTGGAGTATTCTCTTCTGGGGTGCTGTTAGTATCAACTATACTTTTTTCCTTATCCATATATATCCGCCAAATGTTTCTTGACCATCCAAACACATGTGAGATTTGGTCTATAATATGATATCATGATAAACGCTCAATTTCAATACTTAGCGCTTATTTAATATTAAAAACGGAGCAATTCAACATTTAAATGGTAAAGCTATTTAAGAGGATAAATGGATTCATTAGATTTCTTAGGTGATTATAATATTAGTTTAAATCAATCGAATAGAGATATTGAAGTGCACGGCATATTAAGAGATCTAAGTATCAATTGCTAAGCTCATGGAAATTTAAAACATTACCTAGCTTTCCAGGTCTTTTATTAGGAAAA
The DNA here is from genome assembly GCA_031278175.1 of Christensenellaceae bacterium. Taxonomy (GTDB): domain Bacteria; phylum Bacillota; class Clostridia; order Christensenellales; family DTU072; genus JAITLB01. The sequence goes on along the minus strand of JAITLB010000197.1, from coordinate 1,321 downwards.
TGTCTAGATAGTGGACAGCGTTAGTACATGCCGTGATTTGCGCTAAGTTACTAAGTGTAAAATCGCTATAACTCTTAAATGCCTTTTACTTTTGCTAAGCAAGCACCAACCGCAAATATGGTGACAACTCTGCATTGCCATAAATAATGCAGGACATGAGGCTCTACTTTTATTGACCGCAGTTAGAGTTTTTACTTCATCTAAATTGTGTTTAACTTGTTTTCTAGTCACCACTTTGGGTTGTCTCTTTTTTCTAGGATGACCGATAAGGCTTTTGCACCACTACTACTAAATTACCTTTATGACCAGCTCTTTTAAGTGGGCTAAACATCATAAACGCAAATAAATGGCCAATATCAAGACTGTCCCTGTCGGAACGATTCCTAAAGTAAATGTTATTTACTTGCCGCTTGCTAGCAATGATTTAACTTTCTTGTATTTGTGCATTGATATATAACTTCTCATCTAGTGTGTTGAATGGTGAAGTGTCGATCTAGTTTTTATTTTTGCCCATTTCCGCGTGCTAGTAGCGCAAACTAGTAGAGCACGTAGATATTTTCAAACATCACAGCGCAAGCGCACTAGAGCGCAAGGATCGCTTAATTTTGGTAAAGATAATGCAGCCTTAAAACTAAAATGGCAACTCCTGAGAAAAAGAAAGCCATTGCTAATTTTAAAAATGTCTAGTAATCCCCAAACGAAAATTTATTTTGTAGTTTGACTGTCTATTTTGCAAAAATAGTGGTGCCAAAAATCAGTACATCAAATCAAGCAATTTTGTAAACAATGGTTTAGTGTGATGTTAGTTGAGTTAATTAAATTTGGGGGTGACAAATAAAAACTAATCGATAGTTTGACTACAAAAAGAGGATCGTGTTGTTTTAAAATTAGTAGGACTAGTGGGAGAAACAGTTAATCCGCGCACCATGTATTATTGGCGCACGGATTAGGATGTATATCGAATTGTACTGTTCTATTAGTTATCGCGTTCAATTAGGTCAGCTAGCGTGAAGTTGTTGAGCTGTTGGCTGATTGAAGATTGCAGGCCGAGCCACTTTTCTTTTGCGGTTTCGTTAGCAGTAAGATACTGATCACTTAAAACGTCACTGAAGTCGCTTTCAGTAATTTTAAATATAGCGCTAATAGTATATTCGCTAGCAGGATACTTTAATTTGTATCCACCTGTCGCGCCTCGGCGACTGTCAAGCAAATCATTCTTTACTAAGAATGACATGACATGCTCTAAATACTTTAGTGATACGTTTTGTTTTCTTGCGATAGAACGAAGTGAAACGAAATCGTCATCAGGATTTAGTGCTAT
>JAITLB010000196.1 GCA_031278175.1 Christensenellaceae bacterium | reverse complement strand
ACTCAAAATAAGCAGTATTATGATAATCTTAGTTTTATTAATTGTTTTATCCATATATCTCCTTACAGATACATATTTAATTTCTGATAACACAGTAATTCTTCATGTCATGAGAATATATTAAAATGTACGATTTTCAAATTAGATTCATTTAATATAAAAATGCTGAGTAGTTCTGGATTAGCAGGATTATTTCTTCAAAACTTGTCATACCTTTGCCAATTGCAACTTTTAGATACTGTCCGCCAAAAGCATTAAATATGATTTCAGGTATTTCAATTATTTGACTGAACTCTTCATATGTAAATAATCCATATCTGCTTACATCATCTAAAAACAACTCTTCGTCAATTTTTAGTGTATTTGGATCAACATTGAATATATTTACTAAACCAGTTGTGTTTCCTGGCATGGAAAGCATCCCATTTACATAAAAACATAAATGCCCGTAGGTAACAGGACTCCACGCTGTTGTATATTCAGTATAAATATTAACATCAATTAGCTGAATAGATGTCCATATTATTCCTCCATCCGAATCAATTGTCTGTTTATTAAAATAATGACCTATATATTGACCAGCTTCAGCTGTTATATATACATACTTATTCAGGTCAAAATCCCAAAATGCATGTTCGTTTATTACTTTGACTTCAGTTCCATCAGAAAAATACAGATGAATTATTTCAAATTGATTATAATCTTCACTATCAATAAATAATATTGGCGCAGTGTCGAAATCGCCTGTGAAAAGATTCCATACTAATAATGACTCATCTCCAGTTAAATCTTCTACGGCGACTTGTGTGCCATCTTCCAATGTTATGAGACTACCCTCTGTTACACATGCTTTTTTCCATTTAACATACAGTGTTCCATTCGGTGCATCTGCAATATTAGAGTATTTTGTCCCTGAATAGTCAGACGTTGTATACCAACCGTCAAAGGTATAGGATGATCGAGTTGGATTTGATATTCCGTTTGTAGCAGTGGCATTCGATGGATTATTTACAGATTTAGTAAACGAAATTACATACGATTTATCCGATGAAAGATTTGTTCCCCAAACTACTGGTCGACTGGAATTATTCCAGTTTTGATCCCATCCAGATGGTTTGACTAAATGTTCAGTATAGAACGTTACATTGCTACATTCATCAAATGCTTTATATCCTATATTAGCAACCTGTTCGGGAATGATAAATGTAGTAAAGGCGGTCTTCCTAAAAGATTGTTCGCCGATACCCGTTAAAGTGTTAGGTAATTTAATACTAGTAATTGGACAAGAATCAAAAGCTTTATTGGGAATTGTAACTATGCTTGTTGTATTCATAACAACAGTTTCAAGTTCAGTACAATGATAAAAAGCAGAATTGCCTAATGTCGTAATAGATGAGGGTAGCGATATAGAAGTCATCATATTATAAGCTAACGCTGAAGCCGCAATAGCAACTACTGGTAAACCTCCAAACGAAGATGGCACTGAAACGCCATAATATAAGCAACCATATGAGTTGGTAATTGTAATCTGTTCATTTGCAACTGAAGTCACAAACAATGGTTTAATGAATGTAATTGTTTCAGAAATATATCCTCCTGTTAATGGTGAATCATTCTGATATCCAATAACATCAACTAAAACCTCTTTTCCAGGTAACATCATACAGAATGCCCATACAAGCTCATTAATAGTAAGAGAGCTTTGCGTTGTACTCAATGGCAAGGTTACATCATCTATAGTATTTCTAAATCGTAATGTAAATTGATTGTTTGGACAGTAAGAACTACCACCAAATCCTAACCAAGAAAAAGTGGGCGGTGTCAAATCCCAATCGGATGATGGAATTGAACAGGTTAAATTACCAGGTGCCATTTTGTAATATGTAAGATTGGGTCCTAAATTATCAGCTTGATCAGGAAGTTCGCTGTAAAAATGCTGAATGAATTCAGAAAATGTTTTAGCATTACTTTCAGTTGTAATATCCCACCAAGCTTGATACCCTAATGCAATTGTGTCTCTTGTCTCAGTATCGCTATCAAACAAATCCCATAATACCGCCATAATCGATTCCTCGCAGGCTTCGCCTTTACTGATTCCAGTAGTGTTTATATCATAATTTGTCCCATCATAACTAATAAAAACACTATCACCAACCGAATCAATATCTGATAGATAATTAATCCGATATCTTTGCGCAATCAAACCAAATACCGTAGGTCACGACTCGCCCCACGCTAACCTTATGCCAACACCTTTATTGTGTGTTGCATTATAGTTGCTATCTATATCATTTTCGTAAGCGAAATGAGTTCCCTCTACACCAGCGGTAATATCCATATCATACTGAATATGATGACCATATTCGTGCATTATAACATCCCATGCGGCATATGACTTAATGTAATCGCCATCTTTCGATGCTGGCACAATGTACATCCTTAGAGTTTCTCTGTCATACGTGCAACCTTCTGTGGCTGCGGGATAAAGTATAGTCATATCTGACGGAATACTGCCTGACATGTTCCAAGCAAAATCACGAGCTGTAAGTACTGCTTGCGAGATTTGAAATGCTTGACCCAAAGCAGAACCCATACCAAATGTCATATTAATAACTGTGGTTGAACCTGTTGTCACATTCATGTTTGCTTGGGTTGATGACGTATAATAATATTCATTGTCGTTTGATTTTATGACTTGAGCATTTGTAGTTCCTGCATATACTTTAATATATACATCATATCCACCATTTTCAAATTCAAGTAAAAGATCAGCATTATCAAATGTAAATGAATATCGACCTTCATTATTGGTATAAACAGTTCCTAGTATGTCTGGTGCGATTCCATCGTAGTCCATAATATCTACCATTATTCGCCTAAGTGGATGCAATTCACCCGCATCATCTTTCCATTGCAATAACCCATTTACATATGTCGCATCTGTTATAGATGCCGATGAGGTTTGATTGGTTGTATTTGATGATTCAAACTCAAATAATATTTCGCGATTGATTTGTGAACGATCAACAAATGAATAATCATTTGAAACTGTATAATTTTCTTCAATTACACTATCAATATAAATTTCTCTTCGTAATGAGTCGAATTCTAATTCCGTAATTATTTCACTTGAATATAAGTAATGTATATATTTCTCGGTGGCATCATCACAAGAGAATTCACTGAAAAAGAGTCCATATTCATTACCTAGCGCATAGAAACTTTGATTAATAACTGTATCATCACTCAATTCAATTTGGACATGCAACAAATAATCACTAAAGTTTGATGATGCACATAATTCGAATTCAAAAACTGAATATATATCATTAGAAACCGCTAACACATCAAACCCTGTTACCTGGTAATCAAAATTCAAAATTGTTTTACTCGTAGCGACTATAAATGTTACAATAAAACTCTGATTTTGAAAAATGGTATTAGTTGGATATGAGACTGTAATATAATCAGTTTCAATATCTGGTTCGTTGTTGTTAAATTGAACACTAGAAGTATGTTCATCTGCGTGTGCAAAATTATTAACAGTCTTAGTTGTAGCAAATATTAATAAGCTTACGATAAAAATAATAAAAATTAAACAAACTATAAACGAATGTTTATTAGTGTGCTTAAAGGAATCCATAATATCCTCCATCGAAAGATGAAAAGTGTAATTTTTTTTTCTCGTTTTTAGTGCAAGAAATTATATACAACTTTCAATGCATAAATATTACCACAAATAGCAACCATTGTCAATACTCAATATAAATTTGCTTGAATATAGAATTATAGTAAAATTATTTGCTCAATTTGCTATGTATTGTGCTCAAGTGCTACCACATCAAGCAACTTGGTTGTAGATAGGATTGTACAAGGATTTTTAGTAACTGTTCGTTAAAAACTACTTATTTGGGCATCTCATCCAACAACTCGTTACCATTTGAGTGTTGCTCGGCATAATTCGGCACTGCTGAAATTGCGATGCTCACATCTGTATCGGTTATATTGCAACCTTGTCAAACAAGAGATATCCCATGCAACTCATGTTCTCAAGTATTATGGTGCAAATCGCCTCTATGCATTCCCAGTGTTTGGTCGTTCGTTCTATTATGTTTATCAGCGTGGTTCTTGCCCGTTGTTCCTCGCGTATAAAGTCAGTCCGACCAAGTATAAAGCACTTCGCACACTGCCATATTATATCGAAATGTCAATATTTAATATAAATACGTATGGATGAACATGGTCTGCTGACTGATTTTAACACATTGGGGTTGTTGTTTGAATCGTTATGTATGCGAGATTTGCGCATCTATGCACAAGCAATAGATGGTACAGTGTTTCACTATCGCGATCAGAGTGATTGGAAGTCGATGCTCTTGTGCATTTAAGAGATGGACGTTGGGGCGCTGTCGAGATAAAAATGGATAGCAAAGAGATTGATAAAGCCGCAGAAATCTTTTTGAAACTTCGCAGTTTGGTAGTAAAACAACCTGTGTTTTTAATGGTATTGACGGCAACCGATATTGCATATCGCCGACCTGATGGTGTGTTAGTAGTTCCAGTTGGTTGCTTGAAAGATTAATATTCGATCAGTTATTGCAATTTATTTAAAATATTTTGTCTAGTCTCTTAACTAGACAAAATATGATATGCTTAATTGTCAGACAAGAAGTAACTTACAATTTAATAACCTAGCAGTGAAAGCTACTATCTCGTCTGCCAAATAATAACCTTAATTCCCGCAGTGTATGCGCACGCTGATAACAATGTGCGTTTTAAATACTGTGAACATTATTACTAGTTCCAAATAAATCTAATATTTTATCATATATTAGGAAAGATATAAATTTTTTCTTTCCGTTAGAAGCTTTTTGAATTTGTAGGTTATGCGCATCAAACAAATTCGCTATTTACGTACGAACCATATTCCTCTTAGATATAAAATATTAGATTTATTCGGAATTAATAATAATGTTAACAGTTTTAAAATTTTACGTTGTCATCGACCTGCGCACAACTGCGGGAATTTAGGTAATAACTAATTATGCGCTACAATCATGAATCTTAAGTATTAAGACACTGTAGTTCAGATTTTATGCATGCCACAATTTAAAATTTCCAGAATAACAGTAAGAAACATTTCTGTGTCTCGTGTTAAAAGTATCATTCCTAAGCTTAATACAGTTTTAGATAACTAAATGTCAATGAATTATCAACATTAGAGCGCGTTACATTTAATATACATGCTACTAACAACTCAAAACAACTATATAGCTGATTACAGCAATTATCCTGATTCAATCGAGGACCGCAAGTCTTCTATCAATTGACTCTGGTATTCATCTTCTTTGTGATCGTAGTAGCGACTATCCGTTTCTAAATATATTTTGTCATCGT
>JAITLB010000134.1 GCA_031278175.1 Christensenellaceae bacterium | reverse complement strand
AGTACTATAGAACAGTGGGAAAATACCCATCATGATCGGCATAATGTATTGCATCATCTTTGCTTGAGATTTGGTTCGCTGAATTTGTTCCTCAGTTTGTCCCAACTGCGCTGGTTGTTCTGGTGGCTTTAATAATTTTGCTGATACTAAACTCAATAAAAATGCTAATATTGGCAAAATCAAATATCCGTTCCAAACGGACTTACCTGCATCATTGAGGTTGTATTCATTGATGATCGGGGTCATTACCTTTTCATATTCTAAATTATCAATCTCGCTGATTCTAAGATCACCCATACCATTACCAGAAAATTCCTTAATTGTAGGTATAGGTTTCTTCCAATTATCGGGCATAAATATGTTTGTAGTTAATAAAAATCTCTCAGGTTTATACGCTTTCAAAACCGCTGCTTCTGCAGCTGCGGTTGCGGTAGCAGATTGTTCCACGGTCGCGGCATCACTGTCGGTTGCATCTAGCAAACCCTCTATTGTGGTTTTGTATGTCTGTGAGTAAATTGAACTTAATTCTTCGAAAACTATATAATTATGATATCTTACGGCGGAGTTGAAACCACTTAGAATAAACATAAAGATAACGAGTGTCACGATAGCGGGCAAACACGCGCTAAGTGGATTGTATTTGTGCTTTTTGTTGATTTCTCGTTGTTTCTGCATAAGCAGTTCACGATTATCACCGCATTGTTTTTTTGCTTTCTCTAAATCGCCTTGCATCAAAATGTTCTTTTTAGCATTTTTGCGGGCAATTTGCTTTTGCCATATATCTAGTGGCAAAGTAAGTGTTCTTAAAAAAATTGTAAATAAAATTACGGTAACAGCAAAAGCACCTATAACGGTATTATCTCCAGCCCATCCGCTAATCCAACCATATAAGTATTGGTATATTAATTTACCAATCCAATTCAGTTCAATGGCAAGTGTCATAGCAACCATTTTGCTTGTCCTCTCAAATTTTCTTTGACTGGATCAAATCCGCCTTTTGCAAATGGATTACATCGCAATATTCGAGCGAAAGACATAGCTGAACCCACAAGCACGCCATATTTGTCAACAGCATCATAAGCGTACATGGAACAAGTAGGCGTATAAATACACCCTTGACCTACCACATGTGAAAAAGTCCTTTTATATATTAATATTAAACTCTTAGCTAATGCTTTCAACATTCGATATGTGCCTTGCCTTGCCCAATAATCTTTTTATTTCCCCAGCAATGTGAGTGTAGTCAGTTTTTTCTATACCAGGTCTTGCGACAAGTACATAATTGTACTTACCAGTTAACTGTGGTATCAATAGACGAAAACTTTCTTTTATGCGTCTCTTAACAAGACTACGCGTTACACTGTTTCCAATTTTTTTACTAACGCTTATACCAACTTTGACGCTTGTTGCCCTTACATACATGATATTAACGATCTGTGAAGATATTAATTCACCTTTTTTGTATATATAATTAAAACTAGCGTTGTTAGTGAGTCTATATTCTCGACGCATTATAGAAACTAAGCCGATAATTTAGCGCGGCCGCGATTGCGTCGTCTCGTCAATACAGCACGACCACCCTTGGTTCTCATCCTCTGACGGAATCCATGTACCTTTTTGGTTTGTCTCTTCTTGGGCTGATATGTTCTTTTCATATTTATCGTCTCCCTGTGAATTTTTCATTTAAAAAATTGAACGATTAATGCGTTCCCCTTCGCAATAGAATAAACCTAAATTTATCCTTTTAACGATTAGCACTTATTATATAAATACAATGCATCATATGTCAAGCAAATTAAGCACTAAATTACATCTCTGATCTTGGTGAAATTCTAACATGCCTTTTTGTTTACTCTCATAACTAATTGCGATATTTTCTTTAATGCACGCACATTGTAGTTTAATTCACCTAAAAGCTCATATTTAGATACCTTTAATAAGTTTTATATGATAATAGCTTTTATGAATATTAATCATATTATCACTTCCTCAACTATCTATTTGTTTTGCACTTTAATGTTTCATATTTTGTTCATACTATTTGCTTTTTATATCTATATTATTTACTACCTGCAGATTTTTTAATGTAGCAAATGACAACAATTTATACTGTTATTTGCATTGCAATTAATCGCTATATTGCCAAATTCATTTTGTCTAGAATAGTAATTATTTACTCTTTAATTCCACTTGGTGACACTCGCAATCAAAGTGCTACTTTGTGCGTGTTTAATGCTTGTGACATCAAAGCAAATATAGCATCATATGTATCAAATGAGTTTGAAGAGATATAATTCTAGCGTTTCGTATGTATTGATCGGATGAATGTGTATTCTTAAGATTCAATAAAGATAAATTGACACTAAAGTGTGTTAATCTTACCCCCGAATGCAATAATCTTTCTTTCGTGTATCGAGATGTAATTAAAGATTTAATTATGGGAATTGAAAATCAATTGCTGTACTATTATCCTCAAAATGGATAGATAGAATAAATAAGAAAATATCATTTGACAAAACGGCAATATTTTTATATAATAGTTATATGACTTAGTGATAATTATTATCGCGATCCTGTGGGGGATTAGCTCAGATGGAAGAGCGCCGCGCTGGCAGCGCGGAAGTCAGGGGTTCAAGTCCCCTATTCTCCACCATAACAGCCGAACGGAAAGCAGGTGTCAAAACACACTTCGTTCGGCTTTTTTCTATTCGAAACGAGAAACAAGGCGGTTTTTACTGCTTTTACTATTACTTTTCATTCAGCTCACAATGTTGGTTCAAGTCCCAAATTACAAACAAAAGATTTGAACGCTTACTTTTCGTTCGGCACGATTTTTGAGAAATGCAAGCAGGTGGCTCGAATTTGCAAGATGGCACATGAGCGAAAAGTAAGTGTGTACCACCAAAGGCTACGGTGCAGAAAGAACTGTTGATGGCGGCTGACGAATCTGCACCAGAGTATAAACACCATGACAAGGCAGAGGAACAAAAAGATGAAGAGTGGTGAAACATCAAGAAAGCAGGACTTGCCGCGCGAAAAACTGAATAAAAAAGGTGCATCGGCTCTAACTGATATCGAGTTGCTGCAAGCCATCATCGGTAGCGGAACACCAGGCAACGACTTCAAGCAAATAGCGAGAAATCTCAATGCCGTCATTAACAACGGTGGCATCGAAACCTGACTATTGACAACGTCAAAGCAATTAAAGGCATCGGTGCCGCTAAAGGCACAGTCGTGTTTGCCGCGCTGGAGTTCTGGCGCAGGAAGTTAGAGAAACAGACATGCCCATTGATTGACAGCACAGAGAGCGCTGTAAGGCAGCTCGAGTTTATCCGAAACAAAAAACAGGAGTATTTTGTCCTATTCACTCTTGATGGCGCAAGCCGTATGATAAATCTTCATACGATTTCAGTCGGCACACTCACCGCTTCGATCGTCCACCCAATGGATGTGTTCGCACCCGCGCTGAAGGACAGGGCAAACTCGATAATCGTCGCCCACACCCCCCCAAGTGGTTCACTCATCATTGGAGACAAAGATAAAGAAGTTACAAGGCGGATAAGGGAAACCAGGGAATTGATGGGGATTAGGCTCAACGACCATATCATAGTGACAAGCGAAAGCTTTGTGAGTGCAATGCGGTGACGATTAGCTGGGTAAGCTATAAGCAGGAGGTAATTGATATATGCAGACATTAGACGAGCTTCTCATAGCGGAAGCCACAGAATACGAGTTCAAGTCGGATCTTGATGTGAAACGACCCAAAAGCTGGCTCAAGACCGTGAGCGCGTTCGCCAACGGTCAAGGCGGTAGATTCTTCTATGGAGTTGATGATGACGGTATCGCCATTGGCGTTGACGACGCAAAGGCAATCATCGTGCAAATAACCAAACTGATTCAAGCGATGATATATCCCCTGCCTGATTTCAGCCTAACCCCGCACCGTGTTAACGGGGACAAGACCGTCCTCGAACTGCAAGTCCAAGGCGGGGAACTTCCGCCGTATTATTATGTTGCGGACGGCAATACGACAGCCTACGTCCGCATCGGCGATGAGAGCGTCCCCGCATCGCCGCAACAACTGAGCGCGCTTGCCCGTCGGGGCAAGAACATCTCTTTTGACTCCACACCCACGGAATACAAGGTGGGCGACTTGACGTTCGCGTTTTTCGATGCGGCATTCAAGCGTGAGAAGAAGATGGTGCTTACGGAGAACGACTACGTCTCATTTGGAGTGTGCAAGCCAGACGGCACTGTGACGTATGCTGGGCTGATGTTCTCCGATGAGTGTCCGCTGTTGCAGTCACGGGTTTTCTGCACCCGTTGGGACGGGCTTGACAAGGGCGGCGGCGTGGATGAAGCCATTGACGACAAGGAGTTTGAGTGCGACCTGATATCGCAGTTGAACAGTAGTCATGAGTTCGTGAAGCTGAACTCCAAGGTGCGCTGGAAAAAAGCATCGAATCACCGCATCGACAAGCCTGACTACGCTGACAGGGCAGTTTTTGAAGCACTCGCCAATGCACTCATGCACCGCGACTACACAGTCATCGGCAGCGAGGTTCATGTCGATATGTACGACGACCGTCTGGAGATTTACTCGCCCGGCGGGATGTTTGACGGGACGCTGATTCAAGAGCGCAACATAGACATAGTGCCGTCAAGGAGGCGTAATCCCATAATCGCCGAGATTTTTCATCGCCTTGGTTTCATTGAGCGGCGTGGCAGCGGTCTGAAGAAAATC
>JAITLB010000070.1 GCA_031278175.1 Christensenellaceae bacterium | reverse complement strand
AATAGTAGACACGCGACTATTCTTTATTCCACTATCTAAATAATCAACAAAATCCTTAACAAGCATTGCATCGCCACCGAGATGGTTATAAAACGTACCTGACTTAGTATGTATAGTCTTTGACGGACCTGCAAATATGTTTAACTTAAATTTACCATCTTTATCATTACCTCGAATTTCACCTTTAGTGCCTGAAATGTATACGGCTCTAAAACACATTTTAGAAAATGCGTTCATATGCAGTATACCTGTTACACCATTCTGTAATTTAAGCGAAACTGTTTGATTTTCCATAACATCGTTATTACATCTATATACACATCTACCATAATCTGATTTAATCAAGGCTTCCTTCAAATCACTGTAGGAAGACTTACCCTTGCCTGTTATAAGCTTCTTTTTGACGATTAATAACGGTAGTGTATATCTTGTTATTCCGTAATAGATCTTTTTAACATCGTATGGACAACTTTTTCTTACCTGACATGGATCAAGACAATATTCGCTAGAACCCTCAGGCGCATTTTCAAGTGTAAAAAGTGAGCGAGAACCAACACTGAACAATTCAGTACACCTTTGACCTGTCATATAATGTATCATATCTAAATCATGACAACACTTTGCTAATATAGAAGGACCAGATTGTGCTTCATTATGCCAATTACCACGCACGTAGCTATGACTATAATGCCAGTAACCAACATTTTCAGTAATATCAACTGAAACTATATCACCAATTACCTTAGCGTCTATTTCGCTTTTAATGCGATCATAAAATGCGGAGTATCTAAGAACATGACAAACTACAACTTTAAGTCCCTTTTCTCTTGCAAGATCAGCAATTTGAAGGCACTCAGACCAAATAGGCGAAATTGGTTTCTCTAGTAATAAATGGTATCCTAAGTTCAAAGCCTTAATAGCATGTGCATAATGGTCACGATCGCCTGTAGAAATTACTAAAGCATCCGCCAATTTACCTGCATTGAAAAACTCTATGTCACTATTGTATACTTGCGTGTTCGAAAGTCCATAGGTGTCTCTTGCCACAGACAGAATGCTTTCATTAATGTCACATAACGCAACTATTTTAGCATTTGGGTTAGCCTTTAAGTGTCTACAATAAATACCACCTCTGTTTCCTAATCCAATTATCGCTACATTAAGCATACTCACTCCATATTCTCAGTATATACATTTCTTGTGCCGATCTCTAATTCGTACACTTTAATAGTAGCACTAAGGTCAACGCTAAGGTATGGTGGCATAAATGAACCAGTCCCTTGGATATTACTACCACTAGAACTTGTGCCTACATTTCCATTAGAATCTATCCAGTGTCTAAAATCAAGAGCACTTGGTACAATTAATCCTGTATCAGCAACCGCACCTAGACCATATTGAGTGCCATCTATTGTGACATATGCCCTATTATACGACACCGCATCCGCTGTCTGCGGAACCATCTTACCACTAATTGTAGAATTGCTGGTTATTGGGTCACGTCGCAAATCAAATATTATTGTGTGTGTGTTATCATCGAATAGATCGATAGCAGATGTAACTTTTTGCCCAGCAGACTGGAACGTGTAACCATTAAAATTATTTACCCCAAATGAGAATAATATCTCTTTAGTGGAGTCGTCATACTCCATCTTAACATAATACTCAGTGCCCTTTGTGTTAGACACAAATTTCAGTGTCAACTTAGTATTATCCGAACTAGCAATGGATTTAAATGTCAATCCAATAACACCTAGCCTGCCTATATAAGTTGTAGAATTGAAGTTAGACAAAGTTACTGTGTCAGAGTTTGATATCTCAATGCCACTATCTATCTTCTGAACATAATTATTATTAATTAGAAGATCATGCCCATAAACTGGTTCGCCAAACGTTATGCGCCTTATTGTGGCTTTAGCATCGGACATTGAGAATCCAGCCATTCTTCCATCGGATTGATTTCCAGTTAAGGATGATATCCATAATAAATCAGATTGAGAAATTGTTTCATTGCCTAGTGAGCCGGCTTTATTAGCAAATGTTTTAGTTGAGTCTATTAGACAATTAACAAGAGGAGTAGAAGTTCCTGACTCATAAATTATCAAAGTTGCAGTGGCATTATTTATTGCATCTGTAACATAATTTAATGTAAATTCTACAATGTAAGTTTTGCTGGAATCCCAAGTAACTTGATCCAAAATACTACTATCATAGTAATGTGAACCCGTTCCATTTCTATTATACATGATGTGGAAATTCGATGTAATGGTGTTGCTATCACTATAAATGATGGAAATAGCAAAGCCATAATAGTTGTTTGTTGTTGGTGTCGATGTTGTATCAAATGCAGTTTTAGTGTCACTAGTAGCAAGAATAATATAGTTTGATGACACGTTCGAATCACGATACGAACTAGAATCTTCGCTACTACTATTAGCGCGTTTTATAGAGAACTCAGTAGTTATCTTTGAATATCTAGCTAGATCATTTGCATGCTTAACTTCAAATATATTGCGTGCCAGTGATGTATTAGCATATACATTATTATCACTAATATTTGGAGTATATCCATACGCGACTGCAGGAGAAGAAGGCGTGGGACGAACATTTGATAGTTGAGTTGTTCCACTACCACCGTTAATTGTGGCATTGCCTGAATATGTGACATAAACATTAATAGTAGCACTATCAAATACCACTGTATTTTGTGAAATCACTTGTCTAATTACATGTGATCCTAGCTTCAATTGATAGCTGCCTACATACATATCTTGAATTAGCAGACCATCTACATAATATGTGAATACATAATCAAGACGAGAACTAGTTTTGAATAGTGATCTCAAATTGACACCCACATTATTACTATCAGATGTAGAATCCGATGAAAGATAGAATATTTTTGAGGTCTCGGATGGAAGTGCTAGACTCGCATAGTTATCGGCATAACCTTGCAGGGCAACTTCGAAATGACGAACCCAAGCATCGGCATAACTAACACTAAACTTAATCGTTGAATTCTCAATATCAGTAATACTAAATTCACTAACAGAAATATTTATCGAGTTAGATAATGTCACGTAATTGTCATCTAGTATAACCTGTATAGTCATGTTTTGCTTATCAAAATACACTTTGATATTGTGTGTAAAACCGTCAAATATGTCAAGTGGCATACTAAAGAAAGAAGTACTTGAATTATTTCCTACTACTCTTACACCGCTTGAAGTGAAATTTAAATAAATATATTCACTTTCATTACTATTACTATATAGATATAGATTATATGCAAAATTATTTGAATAATTAGGAATAAGTCTTATGGAAGTATCTAATCTAGTAAAAGAACCAACCCAATCATTACTTTCATTATTTTTATATAAATACGACAACTCGGTGTTTACTGAATCTATCTTACTCCCAAAAGCATACTGACTAGACTCATTATACAAATCAAGGTTTGTTGTTACTACAGTTGTCTGCTTTGGATAGATTCTAATAGCAAGATTACCATTATATGAATCACTGAAAGTCGTGCTTTCTGTAGTAATATTATATTGTTTTGGACCATCATCTTCATATAAAGTCCATGTGAGATTTGGAAATTGCGAAATAAAATCAGAATGCGATAGAGTAGCTAACATAGAATACTCAACACCCAAAATTGAAGTTTTGTTAGTCTCACTAGGCAGTGTTCCATTAATCGCTAACTTACTATTATTATTTTCATAAGTATTCTTAATTGTAGTTGTATTGTTTGCATATGTGATCTGGAATGGTATATTCGAAGATTCAATTATATCATCTTCAAGGTAAATAGTCGCTAAACTCGTAACTATATCGGAAACTTTGTCATATATGGTCAAATTAAACGGTAAATAAGTTATTTTATAGTTAGGAGTAGAAAGTACAAACTCAACACCTGATAGTTTAGCAGTCTGTGTGCCTATATACGAGGAATTGTAAGTAGCTTCACATTTTATCAATTTCCCATCAGCTGATGTAATATAGGTAGTTTGTGCTGGTACGTTAGCTGACGTTGCTGAAAAAACAATTTGAGTGCTTAACGTCTTAAATATACTGGTTATTGTATCACCATCTACAAGCCCCTCAATAATTATATCATACTCACTAAAAGCACCACTGTGTAACGCTACTGAAGTGATATAATAGGTAGCTCCAATAACTAGGGAAGTATCTGTTTCGTCATATACTGGAGTAGCATTCATTTCAACAGCTATTTTATATGGTTCAATAACAGTACCTTTAAGCACATGCAAATCTTTATTAAGACCTATCTTTATTTCCTTAGGTAGAACTTCATACTCAGTGGTTTCTATTGTAACACCATAGTTTGAAAACAATGCAAAATCATCGTTTCCTAGTTTTGCTCTATCGATTAAAATTCTGCCAGATCCCAAAGGTTCTTTGCTTGCAACAACTTTATTGAAATCAATAGTTGTTACTTGCTCTATAGCGTCTTTTAAAGTGCTAACATCATCGTTTTTCCATCCTGTCATGTATAATATATAATCTGTGTTAAGTGTTAAGGTTGCTGCATATTCGGCTTTAAATACCGCATTATTAATCGCATCATTTTCATTTGCAGCAAGCTTAATAGACAATGGAGACTGGTTAATTGACAATTTATATTCGATATTGCTGATGTCCTTAAAAGCGTAATTAGCATATACAATATCAACATTGTTAAACTTTATAGTATATGGATCTGTCGTTGTTATACCCAGCGTTGTATTAGTTGCGTAAGTTTCTCCCTCTTGGAATCCAGGTAAGAAGTTAGCACCAAGTATCCCTTCCGCAGTTTCACCATTAACGAATCCGATATATGATAGCGACAATTTATCACCATAAATGCGTGATATAGCATTACCAGCTGAAGTCGCTATGTCAATTTCAGCCTTATTAATGGTTATTATGTCAGTTTTTGCATAGTCAGGAGTATTCCTTGGATCAAGCACGTTTACTATATAGTTAGTAGAAAACTGGAATGTTGATCCTGAGTCTACTACTAAATAAACACCAGCACTGTTAGTATTAGATCCAAAGAAAGTATCAACTAGTTGATAACTTGATCCGACTACTTTATACCCAATTATGTTTTGAGTTTTGTATGTAATTTTAGCATTTTTATCGGCATCTAATAAACCAACACTTTGTCCTATGTTTTCAGAGTTATTCGCGTCATATACAACATTTAAAATGGTCTTACGGACGGTGTCACCATACGTGAGCGATGTCGTTGTTTGCCAATGCACATATATGTTTCGTCTAGCGATTTTATAATAAGCGCTTTCTATTGGTGCTACTGTATAATTTGAGTTCTTAACAGTTATCTGAGCAGTAATTAGATATTGATCATTAGCTGGATATGGCCACGTCTCTGAAGTGTTCAAGGCTAGCTTTAAATCGACATAGTTAGCAAATTCAGATAGCTCAAGATCCTGGTCGTAGAGCGTAGCACTATATTCTATTGAGGATAAGACATCATCTAGAGTGCCTACACCATAGATACTCTCACCATTTTTAACTGTTAGTTTAATGACAGTTGGTGAAATTCTCACTATGGGTAGCGATGCAGCAACTACATTGACAGTAAATTTTCTATTAAAATCATTAGTATCAAATGTGATCGCATAATCGCCGACATCTTCTGCCGCACCATTAACTATAAAATAGATGTAACTATTAGTTTTATTAACAGAATCATATAACAAGTTCGTCTGTAAGCGGAGAGCGCTTAGTGTCATGTTATCAGGATTGCTAATTGCTGTATTAATATATTGAGTTACAGCATTAAGATAATTGCTAATTTCCGTCACAGTTGTAGTTTCAAATGTCATATAACTTGAAAGTGTATTTGTTAGATAATTTGAAAGGTCATTAACTTTACTAAGCAAATTATTAAGTGAGACTTGTGCTACGATCGCATTGTCTGCAGAGATTGCTTGAGCTGATGTTTTAATATCAATAGCTTTTGTCAGCGCACTAGTAAATACCGCTTTAGCATTGGTTATTTGAGATGTATCATAGATCGTCCTAACGACTGGTGTAATTGCGTTAACTATCGTAGAGCGATATGACAACATATCCGATGTGGCATAGAATGCAACACCTGTATATGTGCTGTTAAGCTGGGAAGTTTTTAAGTCAACAGTAATGCTAGCTTGTCTAATTTCGTATAAATAATCACTCGTTAGTGTTACTATATGATTTGGATCATCACATGTTAGAACTATGCTATACCAACCAACTTCATAGTTAGCACGATACGCCTCATCATTTCTAATATATGTGAATTGAAGTTTGTTAAAGTCAAAGTTCGTTGATGTGTCGGATAGTTCGGCCATCGACCTTGTGATCGATGGTGCTGTATGATTATATACCTTGAAGAGATTGCTCTCAAATAACGTTACAGAAATTGGACGCTTTACAACCTTGACTATATAGGAGGCATTATTACTAAATTCTACTATATAATTGTCTCTGTCAGATATTGTCGTAAATTCTTGTATTATAACATTGTAACCCAAGATGTTATTATCTATATCATATAATACATCAATTGGCGCTGAATATGTATCAAAACCTAGTCTTACATCAATATCAACAACCTTGTCGCCGTCTTTGACAACGTAATCATCATTAGCCCCTCTATACAGTGTAATTGGAGCTGCATTATAATATCTAGTTTGAACCCATTTATCTATGTCAGCGTCATAAGTTGTATTTAATAGTTCAACAGAAAGTACTTTCTTTGTTATGTTATACTGTTTTACAATACCAGATTGTACAACATAATTAGCATTTGTAATACCAGTTATCGTAATAGAATATGAACCTGAATATGAAACGCGCGAAGACCCTGGAATAACGCTTATTGTGTCTCTTACAGGTCTCTCTAGATTGTCTTTTACAGGATTTCCATTTGCATCATACAATACTTTTTTGGATTCCTCTCTTACGACTACCCCGACAACATATTCACTGCCACCATTATATGATAAATTAAATGCGCCCGTCTGCTCGTCAGCTATCATTTCTACACCGTCTGCTGTCAACATGAAATCATCGGCATATAGCGTAGCTGGAGTAATTCTATATATATTTCGACCTGTTACTAAAAATACTATTTTGTAATTAGCATTATACGCATTAAGCAGAATCTCATAATCACCTGCTGATGACGACATGTAATCAAACGTCAACTCGATGAGTGATTTGTCGTATTTTGTATCAATTTCGTCACTAGCATCAAAAAGATCATAATGCTGAGCTTGCAATGCTGGATACCTACCATCATACACCCTTTGATATATGTTTGAGGTAAAATATTGACCATCTGTATCTGGGTTTTTGAATTTGATGGTAAGTATCTTCTGGTTAATAGTGAAATAAACAGTAGATGCAAGGGTTAGTCTATAATCTGCATTTTCGGCCGCCTCTTGCATGGCTGTAATATTTATTAGATAATTACCAACGTTTTCGCCACTGTCGCGCTGTGGTGCGCCAATAAGTGTGGTTCCGAAAGTTACTAGCTCGTTTATATCATAAACCGCCTTAATCTCAGGATCTTCGTCACCGTACGTCTTAGATACGGGGTTAACAGTTATAGTTATCGGTTTTGGAGTGATTTCTAAATCGCCGTGTCTATATATTATATTGTAATTATTATAAATTGTACTACTAGCGGTCTCCGTAACATTAGCAACAATTTTATAAGTGCCTATATGTTGTTGCGCAGGCTCAATTGATTCACTTGTATCGGATGACAAACTGAAATAAATATTTATCGCCCCTAGATTTGATATTGATTCATCAGGATAAGCAAATGCATTGGAGTTTGTTGCACCTGAATCGGCATAAAAACCATATACAATTGTCGCAGTGTCAACAGATGATCCAAATATTGATGTTGCATTCGAAACTTGCAAATAAATATCTCTAACTGTTATTTGTACATATACATGTTTATTTTGGTCACTATTAGATTCGTTGGGAAGATATGGCAATTTTAACTGATAATTTGCATTGTTTAGAGTGCCTAGCACAATTGTATGATACCCAACATTTCTTGTAGCGATGTCTGTAGCATTTCTTAGTTCGAGCTTTCCAGCCAAAGTATCATTGTTAACGATACCTGAAATCGCATCATTTCCAGTGCCAGATGTTGTATAGTCAATGGTATAGTCAGCCGCCATGGTTCCATAAACAATTGACATGGACTTAGGTGTTATTAAAACTTCACGCTTGTTAATTGTAAATTTAGCAGCATAATCTCCACTGTGTGCATAATTGATTTGATAATTTGAACTGACTATCCCCGACATCCTAATCGAATATTCGCCAACACCAGTGTAAACTGACATTACGACCGATTGCATTGTAACATTTAGTGTATCAATGCTTATATAACTAATTAAGTTGCCATCGTAATAACAAGTTGAGCCACTTGTACTCTGTACAGCAAAATCTGCAGAATTATATGTGTCTTTATATGCAAAACCAGTAGTTGAAGTATCAACACCACCATCAATTGAGTTGTAAAAATGTATATAGTAGGTATTGATGTTATTCGGGTTGTTAGGATCGCCATATGTTCTGGTCTTTGAATCGACAACTACATAAATAGCCTTTTTTGTTATTGTTATACGTTTAGAGTTGGTATTATTTGTTGTATACTCATTATTAAACGCGTCACCTGAATAATATAAAATCAAATAATAATCGCCTGCATAGCGTGCAAAGTCATACTTATCGCCCTTGTTGTTATCAGCAACATATGACGCATAGTCCTCAATTCTTACATAATGAATATGAAAAGTAACATTAGCTGGTTTTGTATCATAATTTCCTATATATGTAGGATAATCACCTGCATATACGGCATAATAACCAATACGAGCTGATGGCATGTCTTCTTTTACAAACTGACCGTTCTCATCACTAAATGAGCCGTACTCAAAATACGTGATATCTGCATCGCTTAGTTTTGTGTACTCGACAACTGGATCGCGCCTATCGTTCATTATTATATCGTATTCAGTAGTAAATTTAGTACCTTGCCAGTCATATCCGATGTAAATTGTCTGTCTCTTCGGTATGCCTGTGAACTCATCGCTATTAAATTTAATTCTATTGATAAAAAAGCCGACTTGATAGTCTTGATTAGCATCGCTTAAATTCTTTATCTCGCGTCTACCGTTGTTGTATGTCAATATAAGCGTTCCGTTTAATTGTCCATCTTGGGACATTGTCGTAAAGTCTTCACCTTCTATGTATTTGTTTTTTGGCATAACACCAATAGCAATATTAACGAGCGTCTTCTCAATGACGCGTATGCTTAGCGAACAGATTTTAGTATCACCGTTATACGTATATGAAACAGTGTAACTTTTATCCCCAACAACAGCATTTTCCATATTATAACCATCGGGATTAGATGCAGAATAATATATATTCTCGGCTAAAACAGGTGCTAGAGCTTTAGTTCCATCATTAAATGACAATTGCAATTGCAACTGTGTCAAATCAATTTCAGCGTTCTCTACAACTGTAATATTTAATGGAAGTATGCTAATATAACTGAGATTTCTAATCTGCATCTGCACATTAATATTCAAATAACAACCGCTTGAGTATGTCAATTGCACAACTTGCGTAACCTTAGCATTCCTATTATAACCGACTACTATCAGTGGTGATATCGAATTCAATGAAAACTCATTCGATGTGCCATCGTTATACGACATTACTACTATTTTGTTTTGAAGCGCTGCATATTCTGCGATGTTGAATTCATGACCCTCTTTAGCTACTACAGTAGGCACCGTGTTGTCTTTCCATCGCATTGAAGAAGCTGCTTTTTCTACTATGTAAATTTTAAAGTATGTTTGGTAAGTTCCTATTGGGAATGTTGTATAAATGACATTTACTTTTCTAGCATTTAGATCATCAGGAAAATCAGGTTGTGCCGGGTTTATAGCAGTAGTATTATTGTTCTGTAAATTAAACTCTTCTAGCGTTAATAGACGACTTGTTCCATTTTGATAGTTTAGACTTACCACTAATCCTGTTACGTCAAACTCAGAGTTAGTAGCATATACAATTTTATTTGGTGAAGATAATACAGATATGTCTTTAATTTGATTATCAATAATACTTACATATCCAGTAATCTGTTCACCTTTATAACTGATTGGCACAGCCAATTTAGGTTCAGGTTTGGTGTGCTTTGTATAATCATATTCCACCATTTCGTGCGTCAAATAAACTTTTTCTACTTCAAAATTCTCGTAAGCAACATTAATATATTTACCAGTTAAATCAATATTTGCACCAACATATATAGTTGCAAATATGTCATCTTCCGTTTGCATTATAGAAATTGATGCTATATCATTCCTAACTTTTACTGTGAATTCTCTTTTAAGTTCTGGAACACTTAAGTTGTATATGTATATGGTGGTTGCATCGCTTATTGTTGTGAACTTAAAGTAATTATCTGCACTGGTCCAATCATCACATTCAAATGCCCATTCACCAGAGTTAAATGATGAAACTGTAGAAACATTTCCACTTAAATAAGTAACGCTAAGCGCCAACCCTGTCAAGTCTAAAATGTAGGATGCTGCGTTTGGTGTATCGATTGGATTATATTTTTTATATTCGAGCTTAGATGGCAATGATGAAATTGTAAAATTTTGAACATAGTTTACAACTTTAACATTTATACTAGCATCTATATTAGTATTAGAATAACTATCACTAATTGTAAGTGAGGCCGTTGTCGCGGACAGATCAGAAGTGTTAATTGAATCATCATGCAAAGACACACCAGCTAGCGATATGTATGCCTCATCACCGCTATTATACTCAATAAGAGCATAGACATTGTTAAGACTGATTTCTGATACTAAAATTCCAAATTGCACTGTTAGAATATCTAAAGGCATATATTCATTGTTAACTTTAGTATAAAAACCTTTGGCTTGTGTGATTTCAAGAGCAATTACGTCAAATGTGTAGTTATCTTCTCTAAAATATGTACCATCGCTGTATATCAATGCCCAATTAATACTTCCCGCTGTATCGTATAATAACGAGTCAGCACTCGTTGTATTTTTCAATATAGTATATGTCAATGGTGCAGGTTCAGTTATTTCACCATTATCAAAAACTAATACATATGTCCAAACTCCATAAGGCATAAATGGTGTTTTTGTATATACAATAGACTCATCTATAGGATTTCCATCATCGTCAAATTCCGAAGTTCTATATATCTCAATGCTCTCTATGGACTTATCTCTTACCGACACTTCCAATGGAACTAGAGTTTTAAGCCATTTACCACCAGAACTGAATTGCAAATTTATCGTTTGCGCTCCAACATAGTTTTTATTATACCCAAAGACCTTAACAACATAATTAACAGACGGTAATTCCTCTTCACCATCAATCAAAATATTACTAGCGGTGAATGGGATGGTTCTAGTCGATGAGTCAGTGATAGACAATCTATATGTTATACCAGCCAAATTAAGAGGTGCCCCTACTAATTGGTTGATATTAGGCATAGTCAATACACTAGCAGATACAACATCCTCTTCGATGACTTTTATATCATACTGTGCAGTCTTGCCCCCAAACGTCAATTTGACAGGGGTGTTTTCAGTAATCTCATTGGTGCTCCATGTCGTTTCTAAACCTGCTAAGCTGTTTAAATAAACTTCCTCAGCATAATTATTGTTATATTGCAAAAGAACTTGACCACCAGTTAAATCAAGCAAAGTGTCATATTGAAAATATTGCAATTTTAAAGGTAATATTTTGATAGTAATGCTGTGCAATTCTTTCGGCTTAACGGTAACCTCTATACTCGCACTAATAACTGTACCATCAGTGTGCTCGTAGATAATATTAACGGTTTGACTGCCTGTCACATACTGATTAAATCCAGTAACCATGCTCGATGTTACCGGCACTTCAGTTGGTTGCGCTTCATCGATATAATTCAACCGCAAATACAAACCGTTTGTATTGAATAATTGTCCCTCTACATACTCCCATTGAAAATCTGCAGTGCGTACCAAATCAACATCAGAAACTTTTAAACTCCTTACCCTTACTAGAAAGTTAGTAGATGCCCCTTTATACGAAACTCTAATTCCTTGCTCGCCAATTAGATTCTTGTCAAACGCGCTTAACATGCCTTCAGTTATTTTAACGTATTCTTCATTTCCATCGTCATATTTAACTAAAATTGTTGCATCTAAAAGCTTAAAATCCTCGCCTTCATAGTACATCGTTTGAGGGAGAGAATACATTTGGATTTCTGTTATAGCTGATTCATAATCGTTGCAAGAAACAAATAGAGATGTCCCTAAGCAACCCATTAGGATAACTATAATTAGTACGAATAATCGTTTATTCATACATACCTCCGTTTGATACAGCATAATACAGTCGACCGAGCATTGGGTATATACGTTCTAAATTGAACGTAGCGACAGCTTGCACATATACCGCCTAATTATACCATAACGGGCTCTAAAATTCAATAAAATCTATATGAATTGCTATATTGTTTTTCTCACTCTTAATTGTATCTTACTTTAAGTAGTAAATAGAACCAAAAGATTAATTTTAATAGTTATGTTTTCTCATTGTAAAAATATAATGAGCATTAATTTAATGCCTAACCTCAAAGTTCACTACGCGTTATATTGTTTTTTAACTATAAATACACTATGTAAATTCTACAACACCTTAACTAAGAAAGCCGCACTAGCAAATACTTTCTGGGCCGCGATAATATGTCCGCTGGTTAAATTTAATGTTTAAATACTAGTTTATCTCAGATCTCTTAACACGAAAAATTCTCAATGGGGGGTGGAGGTGCGATTTTAGTAGTGCAATTGTAAAGTATGCTAACACCGATCATTGCAACTGCAAGGGCCACAAGATGCTTACCTTAACTGCAAAAACATTAGGTTC
>JAITLB010000271.1 GCA_031278175.1 Christensenellaceae bacterium | reverse complement strand
GAGCGGATAATGTTGCATATGTGCAAATTCTGCTTTTTGCAAAAAAAATAGTATAATATAGTTTTAAAACATCCACGACATATTTACCTATGCAAATACAAATCCCCGACTTTTTAATCTACGCACTATAAAAGCACAACTCAAAAATAAGGAGTTGACATGAAATATTCCCGACTTATTAACCTACGGAGACAATTGAGAAACAAGTTTGTCGGGCATAAACAAGACTAAGAATGCTCCCAATAGTGCCTTTTTGAACTTTTTTAAACCACTTTCTGCGGGCGGGAAAATTCACCCGTTATTTAGGAAACTCAAACTCATAACTTCACTATGCACCGTCAATATATAATCGAAAAAAACAACATGTCGGTGCATAGTCCTCCTTAGACCGCAAGCGCGTTGATATAAATGCTCAATTTTGACACTAGACCATAATCACCCTTAATATCAAGTCGTTTTTCGCAATACTAACCGCAAGCACCATGTATGTGAAAGTTGAAAAATGGCAGATGGTTTTTTTGTTTTGAAAAGTTAAAAGAATCCAGCGAATTCGCAAATTAATATTGTAAAAATAGAGATTTTATGTTATGCTTACAATCAGTACAACTACGGAGGCAGAAGCTGTGGTTAGTTATAAGAAATTATGGAAGTTGCTTATTGATAGAGACTTAAAAAAGCAAGACCTTATGGCAATGACGCGAATTAGCACAACAACAGTAACAAAACTCAACAAAGGCGAGAATTTCAATACGGAAAGTCTTGTTAGAATTTGCAATGCAATCAGTTGCACATCTGCAGATATTATGAAAATAATCCCTGACACGGATAATAAATAGTAGATTATGATAAACACGTGGGACGAATATGTTTGCTAAGCAGAAAAAGAGAAGATTAAAAGTTTTTGAAGCATTTGCGGGAATTGGTGCACAAACTACGGCGCTTGAAAGATTGGGCATAGATTTTGAAGTAGTAGGAATTAGTGATTGGTTTGTTGATGCCATAATATGTTATGATGCTATTCATCATGAAGAAAGTGAAAATATTCCTATTCCCAGTAGAGAGGAAAAGTTGCGAGTGTTGGGACGATACACTTTTAGTCGTGACTCCGTTAATCCAATAATCGATTTGTCTAGGATGGATGAAGAAAAACTGTCGGATTTATATAGAGCACATATTCGCAGTCGCAATTTTGGATCAATAAAAGATTTGCAGGGAATGGACATGCCTGATACCGACTTATTTGTATATAGCTTTCCTTGCCAGGATTTGTCTACTGCTGGAAACAATTATGGAATGAAAAAAAATTCTGGTACGAGGTCAAGTTTACTTTGGGAGATTGAGCGCATTTTAATGCAATTGTACAAGCAAGACAGGCTTCCCCAATATTTGTTACTAGAAAATGTAAAAACAATTAAGTCTAAAACGAACGCAAGCGATTTAAATCAATGGTTATCGTTCTTGGAAAAAATAGGTTATCAGAACGAAGACTGTATGCTTTTAAATGCTTGTGATTTTGGAATACCTCAAGACAGAGAACGAGCTTTCATATTTAGTCACCTCGGTAATGTTTCTTATAATATAGCGGAACGTGTTGAGTTAAAAAAAAGTAGACGAGAGTATGACATTCGTGATTTTATAAAAACTGATTATAGAAATCCAACTTATCGCATGGAAGCTGATATTGCCCAATTAAATGGAACACCATCACGTCAACATATGTGGGAAATAAATGGGAGAGAAGTTATAGATAATCAACTGATTGTACGTACGATTACGTGCAATATGGATAGGACCAATACTTCTGCACTGTTCAGATATGATGGACCAAAAGGAAATACATATAGACGACTCACAATCAGAGAAGCATTTTTACTTATGGGATTTAGTGAGCAGGAGTACCAAAGAACTGAATATTTAAATTATAGTTATCGATGCATGAATAAGTTGATAGGCAATTCCATAGTTGTTAACGTATTGGAAGCAATATTTTCGGCAATAGTGGAGGCGGAAGCGGAAATCAATGGCTGATGTCGATTCAAGCATGAATATTATAAGATTACCTATAGATACTAAATCATTACATTGTAATATCAAAAACGACAACGAACGTGGGTACACTGCGATGGTTGCGACACCTCTAAAACAGGAAAATTCTTATGATAAAGATTTAGTGCGCATTTTTCTGATACCGCAATACGAAAACTTTTACTCAAACATTAATCTCTTGAATGCAACAATAAAAATGCCCGAACCACGATAAAAGTATTAGACTTTTGGTTTTTGAGCAAGTTGCGGTAAATGGAATAAAAATAATGTGCCACAAGCAATTTTACATTTATGTGCGTTAAGAAATTGATGCGTCAAAAACTCAATTCTGTAGGATAAAAGTGCATTCTCCTTTGGGTTTTAGATATGAGGATGATGTGCTTTGCATAGATAATCGAGCGATTATAAGAGAAGTTTCGAATGAGCTGAATGATTACGCTTTCCTTGTTACAGCGTTCAAGTACGATATAGAAAGCAAGCTGTTGCGATTTATATTTCAATCTAAGATAAGCAAGTTATTTAGAATTTAATAATCCAGCCGTATGAGATCTTTATATAATATCAATTGCTTTAACTATGTTGCTTTTGTTGAATTTTGGTATATAAATATGCTATACTTTCTAATGTGGAACACTTATCACTATATCGTAAATATAGACCAGATGTATGGGACAAAATCATAGGTCAAGATCATATTACAACGTCCTTGAAAAATCAAATCAAGGCGCATTCAGTTGGTCATGCTTATCTTTTTACAGGTACGCGTGGAACAGGTAAGACCAGCGCGGCTAAGATATTTGCACGCGCAGTAAATTGCTTGAATCCTATTGATGGTTCACCGTGCCAAACTTGTGATGTCTGCAAAGCATTAAAAAATGCCGCAAACACAACAGTTTTAGAATTAGATGCTGCTAGCAATAATTCCGTTGAAGATATCAGACTCATTACGGACTCCATTCAATATACACCATCACTAGGCAAATATAAGGTGTATATCATCGATGAAGTTCACATGCTTTCTTCTGCGGCATATAATGCATTTCTGAAAACTCTCGAAGAACCACCATCATATATCATATTTATTCTTGCTACTACTGAAGTGCAAAAATTGCCACAGACTATAGTTAGTAGATGTATGCGATTTGATTTTAGATTAGTGCCACAAAAGCTCCTTCAAACGCATCTGTTAAACGTTTTTAGACAAGAAGATTACGAGTGTGAAGAATCAGCAGCTTCACTTATAGCATCTCAAGGTGCTGGCAGTGTACGAGATATGTTTTCTATTGCTGATATGTGCAAATCATATTCACCACAAAAACTAACATACGATGACGTATTGTTTGTTTTGGGCACAGCTGACTTTGACTTAATGTTCAAATTGATTAGTTCAATGCTTGAAGGCAATTGCGGGACAGCACTTGAATATTCAAGACAACTTGTGGAAACAGGTAAAAGTGCTATATTGTGCGCTAGAGATATTATCAATTTCTTAAATAGTATCATCGCAGTCCGCAATGCACCTGCCTACAAAGGTGATTTTTCTGATGCTGAATTGATGCGCATAAAAGAACTTTCAACTAACAGCAAATATGAAAATTACAAGCTAATACACGCTATTGATGTTTTTTCTTCACTTGAAAACAAAATCAAATATAGCACACATCCGCACATCTTATTTGATGCCGCATTAATCAGAGCTGCTGATCTGGGTGCTGATGAATCAACGACTGCACTGAAAATTTCGTTTAAAGGTTTGCAATCGAAATTTGACGATCTCGAAAACAAACTAAGCGCGTATTTAATTAGTGGTGCATTTCATGCACAAGTGCCTATCCAATCGGATACATCCGAAACAAAACCTGCAGTGCCAGATGGTTTGAAATTGCTTGAAACACCATCAATTTCTATTGAATCAACACCTCTAACAATGACTAATACGGGTGCTTTAGATGAGCAAAAAGTATTATCTCAAACCATCCGACCTTCATTAGCAACATCGGTGAGAAATGAACCCAAAACTAAGCAAAAGAATATTGCTCCACCGATAGCAAATCTAAGAGAGGATGTTAACGATAAAGTTCATTTTTCAAAGAATACTAGCTCTCATAAAAATGAAACCAAACTTGTCATTGATGAATTAGGTGATGACTTTGGCATCAACACACAGATAAGTGAAGATGCATTAGAAGCAAAGATAGCTCAATTGTTATCTTCATTAAAATCACCGTTAAATTCACAATTTGATATTAGCAAATTGCTAATTCAAACGTTCTATCTGTATTTGAAATTAAGGAACGCATCCCTTGTATATGTAAAATTTTATGATGCCTTTATTTATGTTATAAATAAAGATCGCACAGAATTAAAAAGTGAGGATTATGGAGATATGCCAGTTCTTTGTGTACAAAGTGAATTGACTGAATTTAAAAATAAATATGGTTCAGACTTGAAAATTTATTATTAATTAATAACTTTAGGCACTTAATGTGCTAAAATATAGAAAGCGCAATTATTACATTAAAACCGTATAATTGTATAATAAACTATAAACTCAAACAGGAGATTTTTTTATGGGTAAATTTAGTGGTTTCGGTGGCGGTCCTGGCAACTTCGGCGGTATGCAAAATTTGTTGAAGCAAGCACAAAAAATGCAAGAAGAAATGAACAAAGCTAAAGAAGATTTAGCTAATGAAGAAGTAACGGCTTCAGCTGGTGGCAATTCAGTTAAAGTTACAATGACTTGCGATTATAAAATATCAAGCATAAAATTACAGCCAGAGGCAATAAACCCTGAAAATCCAGGTGCCGTAGATCCTGATGATATTGAAATGCTCGAAGATTTACTGACTGCAGCGCTAAACGATGCACTTAATGCAATAGAAGAAAAAAGAGAAGATTCACTAGGTACTTCACTTCCAGCTGGCGGTTTCCCAGGATTATTTTAAGATATGTCAGACGCATTAACCAGATTATCAGCAGCATTTCGAATGTTGCCTTCTGTAGGACTAAAGTCAGCTACTCGCTATGCATATAAAATAATAGAGATGCCTCAAGAGTCAGTTGATGAGTTCGTTTCGGCTATCATCGAAGCTAAACAGACAATACACTTCTGTAGCGAATGTGGTGATTATACCGATCTCGATGTATGCCTGCGTTGTCAAACGGCGGACAAATCTACTATATGCGTAGTTCGTGACCCGCGTGATATTTCAGCAATTGAAAAGACAGGTTCTTATCACGGACTGTATCACGCTTTGCATGGGACATTGGATTTTCAAAAAGGCATCACTGCTGAGCGACTGCGAATTAAAGAATTGATTTCAAGACTAACAGATGTGCAAGAGGTTATAATTGCCACTAATCCAGATATTTCTGGTGAATTGACAGCAGCTTATGTAGCACAAATTGTAAAATCTCTAGGAATTAAAGTAACGCGACTAGCACACGGTATTCCGATGGGCGGTGAAGTTGAATATGCCGATGAAGTGACTCTGACGCGCGCACTCAACGATCGTAAGGAAATCTGATTTTACCATATTCTAATGTGAACTTGCAAACTCAGCGTCAGATTTCAATTTAGAGTAACATATCTATCATAAGTAAGCACTTGTATGTTTGCTTAGAATGTGATTTTGATGTCAGACTACGCAAACATTTGATTTAGGTATACTTAATATGCTTTTTAAGTCCCTATAAGACTACTTTTGCTATTGGCCGCACATTATATAATCAAAGCTGAATTTTAAAAGACACGTCCAAAAACGATTTATGGGGATAATTGTATCCCCATTTTTATTAAATTTATTAACTAGTTTTTGATATCCCATATAGACGAATTCGCTTAAAAATGCGCTAATTACATTTGTTAGCTTGATAAATTTAATCGCTTGAATTTTATCTTAAAAAGTAAATTAGCTGTGGTTTACACTAATACACATTTGAAATCTTACATATAAAAATGACCTAGTTTGCAAACAAATGCTAAATTTTAAACGCTGTCCAATTAGTAAAGTTATGTCTAAGCAGAGTAACTAATGAGATGATATATAAATTTCGCGTGTTAGAATGAAGATAATTTTGAGCGGTTATATTTGCTATACTGTAATGAACGCTTATTATGCTTGATTTAAATTGCCGACCTGGGCATATTTTATTTTTATATTAGATATTGATAATCGAGACTCTCAAATTTATCGCTCTTTTAAACAGATGTGCTTGGGTTGTAGAGAATGTAAAATTCAATTGCAAAACACATGTCAATATTGATTTCATGTCACAACTAAATAGATATATTAAATATTATTGAATTTTAACTCGCCACTAGCATTGCATCTAGCGCATTGAATTTTAATAATTCTTCCGCTACTTAGATGCAGATTGATAAATGTTTAGATATTATATATAAAGTTTGAACTACAGTATACTTATCTAAAAATTGGTTTAACAGAGATTTTTCGTTAAGACTATTACAATGAAGTTTACTGGTAAAATTTTCTAGTGTCGCA
>JAITLB010000236.1 GCA_031278175.1 Christensenellaceae bacterium | reverse complement strand
CGATTACCAATGACACCTCTTTTACATCTAAATATGTTGATATTTAGATGTAAACAACAATAACTAAAATTAACACTTTCAGGAGATTTAATCTTATGATTACTGACCTTAGAGATATCGTGCAAAATCCAGATTTATACTTATCAAAAAAGATCAAAGTACAGGGCTGGATTCGATCTCATCGCAAACAAAAAACAATGGGCTTTATAAACTTCTTTGACGGCACCGCACTTCAAGAAATACAAGTCTACTATTCTAATGCACTAGCAAACTTCGCAAATGTTCAAGAATTGAATGTCGGAAGTGCTGTTAGCATAGAAGGAACTCTCGTAAAATCAATAGGCAGTGATCAGTCTGTTGAGATATCGGCTGATTCTATCGCTCTAGAAGGCGCTAGTGACCCCTCTTATCCTGTCCAACCTAAACGACATACTCTTGAATTCTTAAGGGATATTGCGCATTTGCGTGCCCGTACAAGACTTTTTCAAGCCGTATTCCGTGTGCGCTCTGTTGCTGCATATGCAATTCATAAGTACTTTAAAGACAAAGGTTACGTTTATGTTCACACACCTATAATTACGGCAAACGATGGCGAAGGTGCTGGTGAAACTTTCCAAGTGACTACAATAAATCCTGACACCACCAAAGCGCCAATAGATTATGCTAACGATTTCTTTGGTAAAAAAACATGTCTTACTGTTACGGGTCAGCTTGAAGGTGAATGCTATGCACTTGCATACAAACGCATATACACATTTGGCCCTACTTTCAGAGCGGAAAATTCGAACACTAAGACACATGCAGCTGAGTTTTGGATGATTGAACCTGAAATCGCGTTTTGCGATTTAAATGGACTTATGACGATCGAAGAAGACTTTTTGAAATTCATAATAAAATATACACTAGTACACGCTCGCGCCGAACTAGAATATCTCGATAAAATAACTGATGGGGTAGATTTGATTAAGCGAATGGAAGTTTTACTTGATTCGCCAGCTATTAAAATAACACATGCGGAAGCTATAAATGTTCTATTGAACGCGAAAAAGGATTGGGATATTTTACCAAAACCTGGCAAGGATTTAGCCCGCGAACACGAAAAATATCTAACGGATGAATTTTACAAAGCACCTGTTTTCGTATATAATTGGCCAAAGGAAATAAAAGCGTTTTATATGAGAGCAAACGAGGATGCTAGTACTGTCGCGGCTGTTGACCTGTTGGTTCCAGCTGCTGGTGAACTTATGGGCGGTAGCCAACGTGAAGAGCGATTAGACAAATTGCTTGAGCGTATGAATGAGTTGCATATTCCCACAGATAGTTTATCATGGTATGTAGATTTGCGCCGTTATGGTGGTTGTAAGCATGCTGGATTTGGTATGGGATTTGAGAGGCTCTTAATATATATTACAGGGGTAGAGAACATACGTGATGTAATTCCTTTTGCGAGAACGCCAGGCAATTGCGAATTTTAATTAGTATTCAATTAATTTACACACTATAATATTGAAAAATGTCACAGTTTGTGATAATATTACATTAATAATTTTCCTTACAACGGGAGGTAGAAATATGGCATACGAAATCACCGAGGTCGAATTACTTTTCGACGAGTTAAAAGCGCGAAGTGAAAAATGTATCGCAGCATTTAAAGCAGAATTGCAGTTGATGAAAGCTGGTCGTGCAAATGTGCATATCCTTGACAAAATACAAGTAAACTATTATGGCACACCTACTCACATAAATCAATTGGCAAACGTTACTGTCCCTGAGGCACGTCTCATTCAAATTTCCGTTTGGGATATGTCAGCGATCAAGTCTGTTGAAAAAGCGATAATTGATGCAAATATAGGTATCACCCCATCAAATGATGGTAAAACTATTAGACTTGTATTCCCTGAACTTACAGAAGAAAGACGACGCGCACTTGTTAAAGAGGTAAAATCCTTAGCTGAAAATGCAAAAGTTGCTATACGCAATGTTCGACGTGATACAATCGAGCAATTAAGACTTCTTAAAAAAGATAGTACAGTAACAGAAGACGAATTACACACATTCGAAAAAGATGCCGATAAAAATGCTAACGATTACATTGCAGATGCAGAAAAAATCGCTACTGAGAAAGAAAAGGAGATAATGAGCGTTTGATTAATCATCTTGCCATTATAATGGATGGCAATGCACGCTGGGCGCAATTGAATGGCTTGAAGACGGTTGACGGGCATATTGCAGGAGCAAAAGCTGTAGCTAGATTAATTAAAGCTATTGAGCATACTCCTATTCCGTTTCTCACTCTTTATGCTTTTAGCACTGAAAATTTTAATCGCGGAGAGTTAGAGGTTACTTCCATTTTAAATGTAATTGGGCAATTTCTAATTGACGATATATTGCCTTTAGCTTTAATACATGGATACAGAGTAACTTTTCTTGGAAACTTTGATATGTTACCAAAATACATCTGTGACATCTGTAACACCATAATACAAAAAACACATCTTAATGCTAATTGCACGATTGCAATAGCATTAGGATATGGTGGCAGACAAGAAATAGTTAGTGCTGTAAACGTCGCTATTGATAGAAAGAGACTGACAAATGATCTTTCTCCTGTCTCGTACGAAGAACTTAGAGCAGCGCTTTACGATCCCAGCATACCCGACCCAGAACTTGTAGTTCGCTATGGTGGCAAATGCAGATTATCCAACTTTATGCCCATTCAAACCGCATACTCTGATTTCATTTTCACAAATAAACTGTGGCCTGATTTTGAAGATGCCGATCTGAATGAGTTTTTATCTGATTATTCTAAAATTACAGTAACCCACGGAGGTCGTAACGCGTGAAAAAAACGATTACAGGACTGCTCCTTGCAGCAGTTTTGCTCGGCTTTATCTTTTTAACGAAAGTTAGTCAATTCTTTTTTGATGCAATCGTTTTAATTGTGCTTTTTGTAGCACTTTATGAGATGTGTAAACTAGGAAAAGATTCGGGATACAATCCGACCAAAATTCCTTTACTGATCATGGCTGTTGCTATTTTCCCAGCAGTATATTTCTTTAAGGCAGCTGGTTATTTAGCAGTTGCTGGAGGCGGATTCATCCTTATATTTTCATTTTTCATATTCGATCCGAAAATCACATTTAAGGATTTCATATATTCCGTTTTCATTGCGATTTATCCATTGTTATTGTTATCTCTTATATTCTTAATAGCACATTCAACTTACTTCGGAATTCTAGAAATTGGAATGCTACCTATTCTTATATGTATAAGTGCGGCTATGTTTGCCGATACTTTCGCTTTCTATTTTGGTAGTCTTATTAAAGGTCCCAAAATATTCCCCAAAATCAGTCCCAAAAAGACTTATGCCGGTTGTATCGCGGGATTGTTTGGTGGTGCGGCAGGTGCTCTTATAATTTACGCACTCTTTGAAGTTCTAAAGTTGCCTTTGTATATGCCACTTTCTTTCAGCTACGAACTTAAAAATCCTATACTGTTTTACGCGCTAGTAGGAGTTTTAATTGCCGTTATATCCGAGATCGGCGACCTGGGTGCAAGTCGCATAAAACGCGAACTAGAAATCAAAGACTTTAGTAAGATATTAGGATCACATGGTGGCATTATGGATAGGTTGGATAGCATTTTATTTTCGCTTGTGCCAGCAGCTATAATAACTGCGTTCTTTGTCTAATGAAAAAAAAGATCGGCATATTAGGTTCAACTGGTTCTATTGGTAGGCAAACACTAGATATAATCGAGCGATTCCCTGATCGCTTTGAAGTTGTGCTATTATCAGCATATAATAATAGTCAGCTGTTGTATGAGCAGATTAGCAAGTTTAAACCACAACGCGTAGCTGGAAAAAATTTGCTATCATGCCAGGGTGTCTCGGTATATTCACTGTCCGCATTGGAAAATCCCGACTTTTATCAAAGTTGCGATCTCATCATTAATGGAATTTCAGGAATCGCGGGGTTATTACCATCTATTGCTGTTTTGCAAGCAAGAGTCACTCTTGCAACTGCTAACAAAGAGAGTATCGTTGCAGCTGGTGAATTCGTACTAGACACAGCTTCAAAATATGCAACTCGCATTATTCCTGTAGATAGTGAACATTCCGCTTTGATGCAATGCATCTGTGGTGAAGAAGTATCGCGCCTTATTATTACAGCATCAGGTGGCGCGTTCCGAGAT
This sequence comes from Christensenellaceae bacterium, assembly GCA_031278175.1. Classification (GTDB taxonomy): domain Bacteria; phylum Bacillota; class Clostridia; order Christensenellales; family DTU072; genus JAITLB01. The sequence continues at coordinate 7,781 of JAITLB010000236.1, read as the reverse complement.
TACACCAATGAAATGTTGTCTACTGCAACTTATACTGACGCACTAAAACATCCAACATGGGATATGGGTTCCAAAGTCACAATCGACTCTGCAACGCTTATGAATAAAGGCTTTGAATTAGTAGAAGCAAAATGGTTGTTTGGGGTTGATGACATTGATGTCCTTTTACATCGAGAGAGTGTTGTTCACGCAATGGCTGTATTTAGAGATGGTACTACTAGAATGTGTTTATCTAGACCAGATATGCACCTACCTATCCAATACGCGCTAACATATCCAGAACGCGCTGAGTGCCTGCCACAAGTCGACATTAACATGTTAAACAACATTACTTTCTCTAGCGTAAACATTGACAGATTCCCTTGCTTAAAGCTAGGTTTTGAAACTTTAAAAAGACCATCTCTTGGTGCTGTGTTAGTGGCAGCAGATGAAGTAGCTGTATCTTTATTTGCATCTAACAAGATAGGTTTCTTAGAAATCCCCAAGTTACTTGAGACTACATTGGGACATTTCGAATCAGCTATACCCAAAAATGTTGCTGACGTTTTAGATATCGTAGCAGCTACTAAAAATTATGCACTCAACTATAATATCCACGGAGGCATTAAAAAGTGTTATTAAGTGCAACTGTCTTACAATCAATCGGCTATGTTTGTATAGCTATCCTTGCATTGCTCGGCATGGTTGTCGTTCATGAATTTGGACATTATCTTGCTGGACGAATATTAGGTTTTAAGATTCTGGAATTTTCTATAGGATTCGGACCAGCTATCTTTAAGCATAAAGGTAAAAAAAATGGTGTAATTTTTTCTATACGTCCATTCCCTTTAGGCGGGTCGTGCCGATTTAAGGACGAGGATGCCGACAGTGTAGATGGTGATTCATTTAATTCTAAGGCACCATGGAAGCGTTTAATAGTGTTATTTGCAGGCGCGTTTTTTAATTTCATAGCCGCTCTTATAGTTATAACACTAATATTTACATTCTATGGTCAGGTTCTTCCTAGAATAGATAAAGTTAATTACGATTCAAGCAATATTGGAGTTTTGCAAGAAGGTGACATAATACTAAGTGTCAACGGCAAACAGCTAAATATACTTATGCAATCGGATTGGTCAAATGCTTTCGGAGGCAATGACGATTCTGCTAATATAAAAGTCTTGCGTGATGGAAAGACTGTCGCTTTATCTATCAAAAAATCTTATTGCGTTGTAGGCAACTACGATGAGAATGGTGTTTTTACACCCGAATTAAATGAAAATGGAACAACTAAGACGGCCTGGCTTTTTGGTTTTTCCTCAATTATGGGACCTCAGCGGCTTGGGTTTTTCCGATCCTTAGGTCGCTCGTTCTCGTTTATGTTTCATATGGTCGGTACAATTTTGTCTGTACTCGGCAGTCTCATAACAGGTCAAATTGGTCTAGAAAATGCTGGTGGTCCAATAACTACAATTTCGGTCATGTCTACCGCCGCTGAAGCAGGGTTTGGTGTGTTTGCATATGTCATTTGCCTAATTTCTGCCAATTTAGCTGTAATGAATCTTTTACCCCTGCCAGCTTTAGATGGCGCACGAATGGTTTTCTGTACAATAGAATGGATATTTAAGAAACCAATCAAAAAGAGTATTGAGGGCGCAATTCATGCGACTGGGTTTCTACTCTTACTTGCATTTGCTATCTTTGCTGATGTCTTTAGATTGTTAACCGTGGGATTATGACGGTAATAACACGCGAACACATTAGGAAATATCAAGATGTCTAAAAAACATGTAACAGTCAAAAATATCAAAATAGGCGGTGGTGCTCCTATTAGTGTGCAAACGATGACAAACACACTAACAACAGATATCCCAGGGACACTAGCACAAATACATTCTGCGGTGCAAGCAGGTGCAGACTTGGTGCGCGTTTCCGTTCCCGATAAAGACTCTGTTAATGCATTGAAGCAAATAATAAAACAAGTAGATGTTGGAATAATAGCTGATATCCATTATGACTATAGACTCGCATTGCAAGCCATTGATGCAGGCGCACATAAAATACGAATTAATCCTCTCAACATGCCGATTGCTAAACTGCAAGAAGTAGCACATGTGGCTGGAGAACATAAAATTCCAATGCGCATAGGCATAAATCGTGGGGGTTTAAAAACCGAATCAACTCCCGAAGCACTAGCTGAGAGTGCAGTTAACATTGCCGATACTATAGCATCCGCTGGTTGCTCGGATCTAGTGTTATCTGTCAAATCATCTGATATAAAAGAAACAATTGCTGCATACAGGCATCTGAGTCAATTAACCGAGCATCCTTTGCATATAGGGCTTACCGAATCCGGAACAGCCAATTATGGGATCATTAAATCAACTATTGCTATAAGCACATTGATTATGAACGGCATTGGTGATACCATTCGCGTATCACTATCAGGAGATCCTATACAAGAGGTTCATGCGGCAAAACGCATTATACGTGCCTCTGGGCTAGATGATAATTTCGTTGAAATTATAGCTTGTCCAACATGTGCAAGAACAAATATCCCTATCGAAAAACTTGCTCTATCACTTGAGGAGCAAACCGCGATAATAAAGAAAAGGGTAAAAATTGCAGTAATGGGTTGCGCGGTAAATGGATTAGGTGAAGCGGGGCATGCCGATTTTGGTGTATGTGGTGCTCCATTGCAATCAATGATTTTTAGGAATGGTAAATTCACGGAAAAAGTTGATAACGACAATATAATAAAGACTCTTCTTTCTATACTAAAGGAATACAACGATGTTAGACCATGATTCATTTATGTATCATTTGAATGAACAATTAACCGAACGTGAACGGATCTTCAAATTATCATCCGATCACCTTGAAAAATCAGGAATCTTGATCATAGCTTTTATAATAAACGCAGAAGACTATGATAAATATCTTGATCATTCACTAAAACAAAAGGTAAAGAGCATTGCCACCAATATTACACACGCTAAATACGACTTACGTATAATTTTTGAAAAGACATTCACCTCATCGGATTATGTCAAAAGACTGTTACACGATTATCTTTATCACAATGCTGCCTTACTCTACCCGCAAGTAACTGGTGTTCCTATTAGCGTAGATTTGGATGTTGATGTTGTACGCATCGAAATGACACTAGCACCTTACTTGTGCGATTATATGATTAACAGCGGTATTAATGAGCGATTAATCAGTCATCTTAACTCTAAAATAATGGAAAGTGTTGTTTTAGATTACATCCCAGATCCAGCTGGTGATCCCAATTATGATATTTCTATAGTTCAGCATACTACACCTCTTGACGAATTCTCAATCAGAACTGTTCCCGTAATAATTGGCAAGTCTATTATTAATGCTATACTCCATGACCCAGTCTATATTAGAGATGTCAATTCCAAAGAGAGCAAAATGGAATGTGTGTCTGGCATTGTATCTTCATTCAGACAAGCACTCAGAAAACAAGTGCCTCTACCATATTTTACTTTTAAATTAAATGATGGTACTGGATCTATCCACGTCAAATACTTCCCTAAAACAGAAAAACATGCGACACTGTTTTCAAATAACGTTAGTGATGCTGTTCAAATATGCGTTGAAGGGCCAATAAGATATGATGACTTTGCTGGTGGATATTCGGTAACGCTTTACAGAGCGTCTGAATGTGTTGGCACTTTTGAAAAACCAAACACGAAGCCAATTAAATCTGAATCGGTTCAGGATAGATATTATTACATAATACCAAAACCATTTGTTAATGAAACACAACTAGATCTTTTTTCATCACGAGATAAAAAAATACCAAATCTCATTAATAAGGAAATTGTAGTATTTGATTTTGAAACGACAGGATTGACACCAGGCGAAGCCGAAATAATAGAAATAGGTGCTGTAAAAATCATCAACGCTGAATTAGTTGAAACATTTTCATCATTTGTCAGACCGAAAAACAAGATACCGCCTGCAATAACTGAGTTGACAGGTATAACCGAAAATGATGTACGCACGGCTCCAGAATGGCGTGAAATAGTCGGAGATTTTTTCAAGTTTACAAAAGATGTCACACTCGCAGCACATAACGCGAAATTTGACATGCTGTTTTTAAGACATTTCAGCGAAAGCATAGGGTACGCTTTTAATAATGACGTGATTGATACACTAGCACTTGCTCAATCCAAATTAAATCTCTCTAACTATAAATTAGGAACAATTTTAAAACACTTAGGGATTCATAATCCTGCAGCACACCGCGCAATCCATGATGCTATAAGTACAGCTAAAATGCTTATCCGCCTCGCCTCAATGTAATTTCAACCATTTCCTAAAGCTATACAAAACATAATTGCATGATCTGGATTTACAATAAATCATTAAGATGACAAAATTATTTTTGTTTTTGACATTGTTAAATTTATAATATCTAAATATTAATAATTCGATGGTCTTTGCTAACTACTTTTGCAAAGCGTCCATTTGTTTCACACTTGCAAGCATAAAGGATATGTCAAATAATACATTCTCGCTTTCCGTCCGAAAATCTCCGCTATCATTGCCTATTAATCTCCCCATATCCAATACTCAAAAAACATTCGAGGAAGTCGTTCATATGAACTACGGTCGTATTGCCGTTTCATTTGTCGTTAAGTGCAATTTTGCTGTTTTGCTTCAATTTCATAAAATGCCCGCTTATCATCGTTTTTTATTCGCTTCTAAATACGCTACTGCGTCCCAATCAGGTTGAAAATCTGATTGGCTTGCCTTATTGTGTCGTAGTTTCTCAATTCAGCAGGCAATGCCTGTTAAATTCAGTTTTTTATCCTGTTTCTCAATTCAGCTGTCTTTGCTAACTGTTTTTGAGAAGTGTCTATTTGTTTCGCCTTTGCAAGCATGAGGAATATGTCAAATAAAATATTCTCGCTTACCGTCCAAAAATCTCTGCTATCATTGCCGCATTAATTAGGCTCGGGAAAAATCTATTAACTCGCCACGCGAACACTTTTCAGTATCTGACTGAGAATATATCTAAAGCAGTATGTTTTTAGTTGAGATTATGCTTTTCACTCTAATTTAGAGTTTCATCCTTTTATCTCGTCTCCCAATTCAGCAGGCAATGCTTGCAGAATTGGACCTTTGACTCCCGTTTCTCAACTCAGTCCTTAATAAGTGCAAGCTTCAAATTACAACAGAAAATATTCTAAATAGTGGGTTAATGCAGTCCCCCAAATGGAAAGAGGCTGACCGTTGTAGGCGAATTTAGGATCTAAGGAACCAGTAAAAATTGTTTTAAAGCGCTATCGATGACCGATGCAAACATAATTTCTTATGCCGTTAGCAATTGCAATGATAATAAACTGGTTTTTAATACCTATGATTTGGTTGTGTCTGCAAACCCCAATGCACACTCTCTGTTTTATAGCGATCGAGGATGCCATATACAAGCAAAAATTCTGGACTACTCTTGTCAAACGAGGAATAATTCATAGCATGTCTAGAACCAGCGCCGATTTATAGATAATGGTCCGATAGAAGGCTTCTTCGGAATATTGAAAACTGAAATGTTCTATCTTAATACCTTCCACAGCGATCCAGAGCTTAGAGCAACAATTGGTAACTATATTGATTTTTATAATAATGGTAGATTTCTAGAAAAATTAAATTGTTTGACAATTTAGAAATCAACCACTCGCTACTTAATATTTTATTTTTGTTTGTATCTACTTGACAGAGGTCAATTCAAGCTAGTATACTAGAACCACTTTAAAATAATTTGCAGCGGTTTACTTAAAAGTAATACGATGCACAATGGAGAAAAAATGGAAATACTTTTACAGCGCATTTTGAACTTGTCTGATGATGAGATTAAAAAAGCTAAAGTTAGGTTTATTCAGGAAAGCAGTTCTACACAAGATCCGATGGAATTGTATAAAGCAAATCCTGATATAGTGAATTCGGAATGGCTTTTTTGGCATAAAAAAAGTAGGTATTTTAGAATTGAAAATTTGGCAATATGTCTTTTGCGACTTTCAGAAGATGAATGGCTTCTTACGACAATTAAAGAAGTAACTAAAATATTAAATGTTGTAGATGAAGTAGAAGGTGGCATAGGATATGAAGGTGTCGAGATAGAAAAATTTGCTGAATATTATGGAAGAGTGGTTGTTAAATATCCGAAAGATCATCAAACTCAAGGGGTATTGTATTCAAACGTTAAGGATAAATTGGAAGTACTTAAAATTTTGCCTTCGGTTTATGACGGGGAGGATTTTCCTGGTTATGACAAAGTTAGGTTGTCGTTTCAGCAATTGGAAACTATAATTAACAGGGGAAAAGGTAGTTGGAAAAACGCGTTAGAAAATCAAAAAGCAGTTTATCTTATAACGGATAAATCAAACGGAAAGTTATATGTCGGATCAGCAACTGGAGAGGATGAAATGTTGCTTGAAAGATGGCGTGCATACATAAAAAATGGTCATGGTAAAAATGAGGAATTAAAAGAATTTGATTTTGAATATATTAAAAATAATTTTCAATATTCAATACTTGAGAATTATAATGCAAGAGTAGACAAAAAAATCATAAGATCGAGAGAAATTTGGTGGAAGAAAACGCTCCAAACAATCCACCCATTTGGATATAACAAAAATTATTAGCAACAACTAAGGCGATCTTCAAAAGAGGTCGCTTTTTTCATGCCCTAAGGGAGGTGTTTGGGCAGTAAAGATCGAACGCAACTTAGCGGAAATAGATAATAAAGTCAAAGCACTAAATAAAAAGCTGAAAGAGTGCGGTGATACTACTAAGTGATTAGATAAGGCTTTAAGACTAGACCAAAGATTTAGACACAGCATCAAAGAAAATGACCAACTTACAGACGGGTGTAGTCACAGCGATGCAAAAAGTTTCGTTTATTGGGCAAAAACAATTGCAAGCGAACGAGGCTTTTAAGGAAGGTGCCATTTTCGCTAGTGAGTACAAGAAAATAGAACTATCGGTGCTTAAAGCAGAACATGAAGTTAAGAAACCAACAATGAAATAACTATAACGCAGAAAATGCAAGCCGACCAGGTGTCGACTCCTTTTGATGGGTTGACTTCCAAACTAGGTAAGGTTCAATCTACCGCTCAAAAAGTTCCAAGAATAGTTACCGCGATGCTCACAAGCCTAGCGGTCGCCGCTACACCTTTTGCGACTATCGGGGAGGAACTCGATGATACAAACAAGAAGTTTTCTATATCCCCAGAACAATTGCAATTACAGCGCAACCTTTACGCTAAAAATACGGATAACGCACAAAATTACGATAAAGCACTCTCTAGTCTAAACTCGGTTATGAGCAGTATTGCTAAAGGTCGTGGTGCTTGCATATATCGAAACGCTATATAAACTAGGTGTGTCGACAGTCGATGCATCAGTCAAGACCAGTCAGCGTCTGTAGACTATGATGAAGTCATATCCGCACTATGTAGACTAAGTGACGAAACGTAAATGGTATCTATGGTGTCAATTATATTTGGGGATAACGGATTTAAAACCGCAAATATCGCAGCACTCTCAGCTGAAGAAAGCGCAGCCCTTAACGAGGATCTACCAGCGGCAGGACTAGTATCGCCCGAAAGCCTAAAAAGGAAGGGCTTATAGCCCATCAAATGGACAACATCAAACAGCAAGTGTCATCGGCAATATCTGAGCTTTTAGTGGCATTACTGCCCACTATCCAAAGTCTTATGGAATTTGTGCAAACCTCAGTAGTCCAAATCCTAAACACGATCGCCAGG
>JAITLB010000194.1 GCA_031278175.1 Christensenellaceae bacterium | reverse complement strand
AAATGTGCATAAAAATGTAAGTGCTAGTTTAGTTTCTAAAATACTCATTGATTGTATTTTAGATTATGTTAATTCTGATTGTCGTATTCTTTTTTTAATTTGTTTTTTATGGTATAATTAAAACATAATTACTACGCATGCTAATAAAACAAAATGGAGCGTTATGAATGAAAGAAATAAAACGTGACTTTTATCTCAACAAGTTAATCGAACGAAAAGAGAATGGTTCTTTAAAGGTAATAACTGGTGCTACTTGTTGTGGTAAATCCTATTTACTCTTCACGCTCTATTATAATTACCTGCGTTCTTTAGGTGTAGCTGCTGATCATATTGTATGCATTCCGCTAGACAACATTGATTTTGAAGCACAGTGCGATAGAAGAGAGCTTCTGCACTATATAAAAGATAAGATTTCTGGTGATGGGACATATTATATATTTCTTGATGAAATACAATTTTGCAAAGGTTTTGAAAGCGTACTGAGTGCATTGTTACATAGGATCAATTTAGATATTTATGTTACTAGTAGTAATTCAAAGTTCTTATCTTCCGATGTTATAACTGAATCTAGAGGTCACGGCGATGAGATTCGCGTTCATCCACTAAGTTTTTCTGAATATATGTCGATACAAACAGTGAGCAGAGAGGATGCGTGGAATACTTATTGCGCTTTTGGCGGTTTTCCTCTAGTATGCAAACAAGATACAATCGAGAGCAAAAAGCAACATATTAACCATCTGCTTGAAGATATACATCTTAAAGAAATTATTGAAAAAAACAAACTGCAAAGCGTTTCAGCTGTAGCTAAATTTGTCGATATTGTGGCTTTTAATGTGGGCAGTATGACTAATTCAACCAAAATTGCTAAAGCAGTTCAAAGTAATGGGTTTAAGATGAGTCCTGGATCTGTTAACACTTATTTGAAATATCTAAAAAATGCTTTTCTATTAGATTCTTCAGATAGATATGATGTAGGGAATAAGAAATTCATTTTTACTACGAAAAAGTACTATTTTGCTGATAGTGGATTTAGGAACGCAAGACTTAATTTTGCGCAAAGTGATGAATCAAACATAATGGAGAACATTATTTATAATGAACTCAAAATTAGAGGTTATGCTATCGACATTGGTACAATTGATCTATCCGAGAAAGGTGAGGATGGAAATAAAATCCCGAAATTGTTACCAATAGATTTCGTATGCAATTTAGGTAGCAGGAGATATTATATACAGTCAGCTTTAACTATTCTAACACCAGAAAAGCAAGAAGAAGAGGAATGCCCCTTGCTTAATATCGGTGACAATTTCAAGAAAATAATAATAACCCGAGACCAAACAACACCACACTATACTAACGATGGTATATATATTTTGAATGTTTTAGATTTTCTTTTAAAAAGTGATAGTCTTGAACAGTAATTACTCAAAAGTAATTTTCGAGATAGTATAATTCCCAATTAATAGCAGTTTAGTTTATATTGTAATTTTTATTATATAATGATTGATATAGTGACATAAAGTCGCATGTTGGATTACAAAGAAACTCTTCACTTTAAAATTATAAATCCAAACGCTGAAATATTAAACAAAATATCACTACATGAGAGAATTTCTACAATTTTTTTAGCAAATTCCCTCCAAAAAAAACGCATTTCGTTTTTGCGGTCCTGACTGGAAGTCACTTTGTCATTTTACAGGATAATTTCAAACAACTACAATTAATGACTTTATTAGTCGTGCTCAACAAGCGGATAGATTCTCATTGCGAATTTTGGCGATGAAATTCCACTATTAAAAGCGCTCAGTACTCTAAATGACATTTTACATAAATTTGGAACTGCTTTAACATTAGGGGGGGGGTAATCTTCTAAGTGAATATAAAACATTTTCGCTAATTATACAGAGTTTTCATTGATTATAGAAGATCAGATTAAAACTTTGATTGAAAATTAACAATGGAACAACGAAATATTAGCAACATTAATGACATCAACATCGAGCTATTCACATTTCTATGTAAAGAAATTAAATTCTATATTTCACCTTGCATAAAATTAGCAATAAGATCTTTTGTCCAAAATTTACAGTCTACAATAAGAGCGGATTCAGTTATATTGGGAGCTGCTAGAACAGGAATCAGTCTGCCTTGTAAATTGTCTTTAGGCAAATGGATACGCGGGATCATTAGCATTGTTATATAAACAGCTTTATTATTTGTTAATTGCGTTGATACCATGCGATTATTGCGTGGGCTGAATTCGATTTGAGTGACACTAGCACCTAGTGAATTAAAATGGCATTCAGCAATTTTAACTAAGTCAAACGGATTAGTATCAAAAAACTCATCAGTGCTGAATATGACAGTAGCAGGTAATATGGGATCATATTCTGGGTCTCCAACCCGTTTATCATCCGCTTGTAATAGAACCCCATAATAAATTTTTCCTATTTTAGCGAGTTGGTCTTTAGCAGGAAACTCTGTTTGTAGACCCCTTTGCACAAAGTGTAGGCGGTTTTTATCTACATCTTTGCAATTATAGTAGTTTTCGCGAACGGTATCTATTTCGTGTTTGAAGTCTGTGATTGTACGTAGAGGATATGTTAAGTATTCTTTGCGCAGTTTGCGAGTTTCGATGGT
>JAITLB010000151.1 GCA_031278175.1 Christensenellaceae bacterium | reverse complement strand
CTGCCTTTTACTAATTGACTAGCAGCCACGATCGGCATCCATTTTTGCACATATTGCTTTGCTGTGTCACTCTTTTTGCAGAATTCCTGTAAATATTTCTCAGCAATGTCTTTGCGCTTTTCCAATGAAAACAACAAATATGTGCGCGCAGCATCAGCACTTGCATTCCCAACAGTAGCATGTGCCCAATCAATTATATACCACTTGCCATCTGTGCCAGCTATAATATTTGAAGGGTTAAAATCACCATGACATAGCTTGTTATGTTTAGGCATGCTATCTAACCGAGTATGCAATTCATAGCGCGTTGTCGCGTTGATGCCTGACGCGCTAATTTTGCGGTTCATCTTGTCTTTTAACTTGTTAAGTGAGTCGACAGTCTTTGAATGCATTTCAAGTTGTAAATCTACAAACACTCTTATATACGCATCTGTCTTATCAGGATTTTCTAACATGAGTTTATCAAGAGTAGTGCCTGGTATATATTCACAAATTATCGCCCACTTGTCGTTAATCTTAGTAACTTCGGTTATCTTTGGAATGTTTAAATCAGTCTGCTCTACTCGTGCATTATTTAATGCCTCATTTAATATATCAGCCTTAGAAAAATCATTGCCAAAAAGCTTTACTCTAAAGTCACCCGACTTATAGATAAGTTTATTGTCTCGCTGTGCGAGCACTTTTTCTACTTTCCATTCCATGTCGTATCCGCCCTGTTTGTCCGAATCGTGTCTAGCGCATATAATTATTTGCTAAACCTTTGTCTATCAATTATACTATTTTTACAACGCTTTTGTCAAATTTTAAAATTTTAGCGGTTGTTAGTTGTTGAACCTCGTCTATTTGGCACTTTTTCCATAATATGCATTCATGTACATCGCCCGTATTTCGCCAATTAATGGATATCTCGGATTTGCGCCTGTGCATTGGTCATCAAATGCCGCTTCTGTCATTTCATCTAATTTCTCAAGGAAATCACTCTCTTTTATGCCGGCTTCGCGTATGCTAGATGGTATATTTAGTGTCTTCTTAAGATCTTCTATTTTGGTTATTAATCTCTCCATTTTTTCGGTTTCAGTGCTACCGCCGAGTTTTAGATAATCTGCAATATCAGCATATCTGCGTAGCGCATCCGGATATGCATATTGCGAAAATGTCCCCATCTTAGTTGGTGCAGGCACAGCATTAAATCTAATTACCTCACTGATTAACAGCGCATTTGCTATACCATGCGCCAGATGATGATATGAACCTAGCTTGTGTGCCATAGAATGACAGACACCTAAAAATGCGTTTGCAAATGCCATACCAGCCATACACGATGCATTTGCAGTGCGCTCTCTAGCTTCTGGATCAGACGCGCCATTCTCATATGCTCTTGGCAAGAATTCAAAAATCAATTTGATTGCTTCTTTTGCAATGCCGTTTGTATAGTCACTAGCAAGTATTGAGGCAATAGCTTCTATTGCATGCGTCAGCGCGTCTATACCTGAGGCTGCAGTCAACCCCTTTGGAATATTCATCATAAGATCAGCATCAACTATCGCCATGTCTGGCAACAACTCATAATCCGCTAATGGGTATTTAGCACCAGTCTTTTCGTCAGTGATCACAGCAAATGGTGTAACCTCCGAACCCGTCCCAGCTGTTGTTGGGATAGCAATGAAATAAGCTTTATCACCCATGTGTGGGAATGGATTGATGCGCTTGCGAATATCTATAAAACGCATTGCGAGATCCTCAAACTCGACTTCTGGATGCTCATACATCACCCACATTATTTTTGCAGCGTCTATTGGCGACCCGCCACCTATCGTAATAACTACGTCTGGCGCAAATTCCGTCATCGCTTTAGCACCTTCTTTTGCACATGCGAGGGTTGGATCAGGTTGCACGTTAAAGAATGTTGTATGTTTTATATTCAAATCATCTAGTATATCGGTTACCGCTGATGTAAAACCATTGTTGAATAAAAATGTGTCTGTCACGATAAATGCCTTTTTCTTATTCAGCGGTGATTTTAGTTCTTGCAACGCAACGGCTAGACTACCTCTTTTAAAGTACACTTTCTCAGGAGCTCTAAACCACAGCATATTTTCTCTCCTTTCTGCTACAATTTTAATATTAAGCAGATGTTTAATTCCGACATTTTCTGACACGCTATTTCCACCCCATGATCCACACCCTAGTGTGAGCGAGGGCGCTAATTTAAAGTTATATAAATCACCAATCGCGCCGTGTGAAGCTGGGGTGTTTAAAAGACATCTGCATGTTTTCATTGCCTTTTGCCATTGTGAAATCTTTTCTTGCTGACCATGCTTTGCTACATATAATACTGAAGTATGCCCAAGCCCGCCATCTTCTATCAATTGCGCAGCTTTGCTTATAGCATCTTCAAAATCATTTGCCTTATATAATCCCAAGATTGGACTCAATTTTTCATGAGCAAATGGTTCGCTTAAATCTACGCTCTCTACTTCTCCTACAAGCACTTTAGCGCTTTCTGGAACATTAATGCCAGCTAGTTTAGCTATTTTATATGCCGATTGTCCTACAATTTGTGCATTTAGTGCGCCGTTGATTAAAATAACCTCTCGCACCTTGTCTATTTCCTTTTTGCTTAAAAAGTACGCACCAAACGCTTTCGCTTCGCGCTTGAAATCATCATACACACCTTTTAGCACTATTATCTCTTGCTCTGATGCGCATATCATTCCATTATCGAATGTCTTAGAATGCAATATTGAAATCGCCGCATTTTTAATATCAGCACTATCATCTACTACTACAGGTGTGTTTCCAGGACCCACACCAACTGCGGGCTTTCCTGAACTGTACGCAGATTTTACCATACCAGGTCCACCAGTAGCCAGTATTAAATCCGCATCTTTCATTATCTGTGCTGAAAGTGGCACTGTCGGTTGATCAATCCATCCTATTATGTTCTCTGGTGCACCAGCTGCTACCGCTGCATCTAAAACAATTCTTGCTGCCTCTATCGTGCATTTTTTTGCTCTAGGGTGTGGGCTAAAAATAAGACCATTGCGCGTCTTAAGCGCCAATAACGCTTTAAAAATTGCCGTTGAGGTAGGATTCGTTGTAGGAATCACTGCGGCTATTACACCGACAGGTTCGGCTATCTTTACTATGCCAAAGGCATTATCTATTTCAACGACTCCACACGTTTTAGAATCTTTATATGCGTTATATATATACTCCGAAGCATAATGATTTTTTATCACCTTATCTTCAACAACACCCATCCCCGTCTCTTCTACTGCCATCTTTGCAAGTGGGATTCGAGCTTTACAAGCTGCCATTGCTGCCGCAAAAAATATTTTATCTACTCGATCCTGCGTGTATGTCGAATAAATTTTTTGTGCTTCCCTTACTGCATTGATTTGTGTAACTAACGTTGCTTCATCCTTTACAATTTGTCTGTTTGTCATGTTAATCCTCATCATGTGATTGCAAATATGCTATATGTCTTGATCTCAAAACATCTTTTTTTACACCTGATTAAATATGCCCTTCAATATATAACATATGTATTTGTATGTCAAGCAATTGAGAGCATTTATATATTTAGATTGCTTATTGTCTCAATATTTATGCCAAATTTGTTAAATATTAAGCTCGGGTTTCATTTTGCTCTACACTTTGCTCTAAATTTCTAATTAGCAAATTTAAATTGGTAATAGAGTTATTTGGTGCAATCAACACCTTTAAAACAATTAAAGTTTTACTTAAACATTTGCTTGATAACGCTATCAACTACTGCTTTTATCGCCTAAAAACACAAATACTATTAAATGCATTTTGTGTCTTTATATAGTTGTTCTTGACGTTGTTTAATGATTATGATACAATTAACTTGTAAAAGTGGATCTGTGACAAGTAGCACAAACACGTTTCGTGCGATGTTCATAACACATATCAATTTTTGCCTGCTTTTGCTATAAACAACTTATGCCAATGGAGTCATGCACTCGTGAACAAACACACTCTAGGAGTTCTTACAGCCATAACTAATACTTCAAAGGATGGTGAGGCGACTGTAATGGATCGTGACGATTTTCTGTCAGCTGTTCCTGGAATTACAGACGAAGAACTAAATGAAATAATAAAAGAATTGGCACTTACTGAATGTATAAAATTGCGTTATCATTCAGGTCAAGATTATTGCGTATCTTCACTACCAAAAGGCAAACTGCTGGCAGAAAACGATATACGAAATAAAACAGCGAACGCAACTAAATCAGCTAAGACAGCACTAACTGTCAATATTGATTATTCAAAAATCAGAAAGGTTGCATTTGGTGCTGGTTTTTTTGGTGCACTGCTCGCGGGCTTGCTTGTTTTTGCAGCGCATGTCGCGTTTGTATTATTAAGTTGAGGTGATCGACATGGAATTGAACAAGAAAGAAAAACATTTGATGGATGTCATCTACGAATCAGCACTCTCAAAGACGGGACAATGCCTTATTAGTCCTCTTGAAATTCTAGCTAAAATACCGTACAAAGTTAAGTTCTCCGAGAACGATCTGCAGCCGGTGATGGATGCTCTGTCCTATGACGGATATTTGGAATATGAACTCGCCACTAAGAAAGGCGACCCGATGTACTTTATTTCACTCAAAGAAAAGGGCTTTTCTTACGAAAGACAGAAAAAACAAAATCGCATCAAAATAATACGAAGAGTTATAACTACCGTGATCTTTGCATTGCTAAGCTGGGCAGTCAAAATGATAGTTGACGCAATTATAAGCCGATGACCGAAACGAAATTTTCCCTTGAAAGCAAGTACTCCCCACGTGGCGATCAACCCGCTGCTATAGCATCGCTTACAGCAGGAATAAGAGATGGTGACCGACTACAAGTCCTTTTAGGTGTCACTGGCAGTGGTAAAACCTTTACTATGGCAAATATCATAAACGAATTGCAACGCCCTGCGCTAGTCATCGCACATAATAAAACGCTAGCAGCGCAACTGTGCAATGAATTTAGAGAACTCTTTCCTAAAAATCGTGTAGAGTATTTTGTCTCATATTATGATTATTTTCAACCTGAAGCGTATATACCAAGAAGCGACACTTATATAGAAAAAGAGATGTCAATAAATGACGAAATTGACAAGCTCCGACACAGCGCTACATCGTCACTAGGTGAGCGTAGAGATGTAATAATTGTAGCATCGGTGTCGTGCATTTATGGTCTAGGTGCGCCCGAGGAATACTTCAAAAGTGCCGTCTCACTGCGACCTGGCGATTGTATTGATCGTGACATATTAATTGATAAACTTGTCGCTATTCAATATAAGCGAAATGATATAGATTTTCAGAGATCAACATTCAGAGTGCGTGGCGATTCTTTAGAAATCTTCCCATCAAATTATGCCATTGTTGCTCTGCGTTGTGAGTTTTTTGGTGACGTAATAGAGCGCGTTTTAGAATTTGATGTTGCATCAAGGAAAATCCTCTGCGAATTAAACCATGTTGCTATATTCCCAGCCTCTCACTATGTTCTAGGCGAAGAACGCGAAGTAGCACTTGAACAAATTCACTCGGACATGATTGAGCGCATACACTTCTTTGAAAACAATTCCCAATTAATAGAGGCACAGCGCATTAAAGAGCGCGTCTCTTATGATCTCGAAATGATCAAAGAAATGGGTTATTGCAATGGCATTGAAAATTATTCTCGTTACTTCGATGGCAGAAAACCAGGCACTGCACCATTTACATTGTTAGATTATTTCCCGTCCGATTACATTGCTTTTGTTGATGAGAGTCATATCACACTGCCGCAAATCAGAGGAATGTATAACGGTGATGCAGCTCGAAAAAAGAACCTGGTGGATTTTGGATTCAGACTGCCAGCTGCATATGATAATCGTCCATTGAACTATGATGAGTTTAACAAAAAAATCCATCAAGTGATATGCGTATCGGCAACACCTTCAGACTATGAATTAAATAGAGCCTCACGCGTAGCCGAGCAAGTTGTGAGACCAACTGGGTTAATGGAGCCGCCTATATTTATACGCAAAACAGAAGGACAAATTGATGACCTCATTTCCGAGATAGATCGCGCAACATGTCAAGGTGGTCGTGTATTAGTGACTACTCTAACAAAACGCATGTCCGAGAGTTTAACTAATTATCTCAAAGAGCATAATATTAAAGTCGAATACATGCACAGCGATATTGATACACTAGATCGCATCGAAATAATTACACGTCTAAGACGCGGAGATATTGATGTAATTGTAGGTATTAACCTCTTGCGCGAAGGCTTAGATTTGCCAGAAGTTTTGTTGGTTGCTATTCTAGACGCTGACAAGGAGGGGTTTTTGCGTTCAAAATCATCGCTAATCCAAACTGTCGGTCGAGCAGCACGAAACAAAGATGCGCGCGTTATCTTTTATGCTGATAACATTACAGGTAGCATGCGCGATGCAATCGCCGAAACAGATCGCCGTCGCGATATACAGATTAGATATAATAAAAAATATGGTATAATACCACAAACAATCATCAAACCGATCTCTAATACGCTAGTTATATCGAAAAAGACTGACCATAGTGATTCAACAATCAAGTCTAAACACGAAATATCATCTGAGATCGAAAGACTAACTGGGCTTATGACTACAGCTAGTGCTGCTTTCGATTTTGAAACTGCTATTACGCTACGCGATAAAATAGCAGAACTCAAAAGACAACGCTCGAAGGCATAAATTATATTATACGGAAATAAAAATGAAGAGTGAAATAATCATACGTGGTGCAAGAGAAAACAATCTAAAAAATCTCAACATAACAATACCACGCGACAAGTTAATAGTGTTCACAGGATTAAGCGGGAGCGGTAAATCCTCACTAGCCTTTGATACTATATTTGCAGAAGGCCAGAGAAGATATATTGAGAGTCTGTCAAGTTATGCACGCCAATTCTTGGGACAAATGGAAAAACCAGATGTCGATCATATTGACGGACTAAGTCCAGCTATCGCTATAGACCAAAAAACTTCGAGTAAAAATCCACGTAGCACAGTTGGTACCGTTACCGAGATATATGACTATTTGCGGCTCCTTTTTGCACGTATCGGGGTGCCTCATTGCCCAATTTGTGGGCGCGAGATAAAAGGAATTACTGTCGATCAAATTGTAGATAAAATCAAAGCGTACCCCACTGGATCCAAAATAATTATTCTAGCACCCGTTGTGCGTGGTCGCAAAGGTGAGTACGCTAAACAGCTTGAGGGATATAGACGTAGTGGATATGTGCGTGTTCTTGTTGACGGAATAACATATTCACTCGATGAGCCCATCCAACTAGATAAAAATGCTAAACATAGCATAAGCGTAATAATTGATCGACTTGTAATTAAAGAAGGTCTTGATAGACGATTGACAGACAGCATTGAGATTGCGCTAAAACTTGCTAACGGGTTAGTCCTTTTTGATGTCGATGGACACGAAGAATTATGCTCAACACAGTACTCTTGTCCTATCTGCGATATATCTATACCTGAATTGCACCCTAGAATGTTTTCGTTCAACAACCCTTACGGGGCATGCGAGAGTTGCACAGGGCTAGGTTATAAGAATGAAATAGATCCTGAAAAAATTGTAAAAGACCCAGAAAAGTCACTAGCAGAAGGCGCAATCAGAATCTCTGGTTGGAGCATTGGCGATGTCGGTAAAATTGCAGCAATGCAGTTTAACGCACTCGCAAAACGTTATGGTTTCTCTATTAGAACACCTTTTAAGGATCTGCCCGATAATATAAAACAAATTATATTCTATGGTAATAACGGTGAACGACTCAATGTCACAACTACAGGATACACCTCCGCCTATTCAGTCAATTTTGAAGGTGTAATTACTAACCTAGCGCGTCGATTTTCAACGACTGAATCCGAATCTGTCAAGTTAGAAATAGAGCGATACATGAGTTCAAAACCTTGCGATGCGTGTCAAGGGAAAAGACTTAAAAAAGAAGTGCTCTCAGTTACTGTCGGAGAACGCAATATAGCAGATGTCTGCGATATGCCGATTGTAGCAATCAGGCAGTTCTTTGAAAATCTCAAACTCTCCGCTCGCGATTCAGCAATAGCAACTACAATCCTTAAAGAAATTAATGAGCGTCTCCGTTTCCTTATAGATGTCGGACTTTCATATTTAACTCTGTCACGCTCTAGTGCTACCTTAAGTGGTGGCGAATCGCAACGTATACGGCTAGCCACACAAATAGGGAGTGGTCTTACGGGTGTACTGTATATTTTAGATGAACCTAGTATCGGTCTGCATCAGCGCGATAATAGAAAACTCCTTTCAACTCTACTCCGCTTGCGTGATCTAGGAAACACTCTCATCGTTGTTGAACACGATGAAGAGACTATGAGAGAAGCCGATCATATAGTAGATATCGGTCCAGGCGCTGGTGTAAATGGCGGTAGATTAGTAGTTCAAGGCACAGTCGCTGACATTGAGAACTGTCCCGACTCAATAACTGGCGATTTTTTATCTGGTAGACGCAAAATAGCCTTACCCAAACAACGAAGAGTACCAGATGGTCGATATATTAGTGTTGTTGGCGCAAAACATCATAACCTTAAAAATATAAATGTCGATATCCCCATAGGTCTGTTAACAGTCGTCACTGGTGTGTCGGGCAGTGGTAAATCTTCACTTGTAAACGGTATACTTTTCCCGCATATAACAAATGTTTTAAATGATAACTACCTCACCGAAGGCAAATTCAATGAAATATCAGGCATACACTTTCTAGACAAAATAATTAATATTGATCAAAGCCCTATAGGTAGAACACCTCGCTCTAATCCAGCGACATACACAGGGTTATTCACACCGATAAGAGAATTGTTTGCAGCAACACCCGATGCTAAGGCGCGCGGTTATGCAGCAGGCAGATTTAGTTTTAATGTGGCAGGCGGGAGATGTGAAAATTGCTCTGGCGATGGCATTATAAAAATCGAAATGCATTTCTTGCCTGATGTTTATGTAACATGCGAGGTTTGCGGTGGCAAAAGGTATACACGCGAAACCTTAGAAGTGAAATATAAAGGAAAATCAATTTATGACGTTTTAGAAACTACCGTATCCGAAGCCTGTTCATTTTTTGAAAATATACCCTCTATCTATAACAAGCTAAAATGTCTTAATGATGTCGGACTAGGTTATATCAAACTCGGACAACCATCTACCACTTTAAGTGGCGGTGAAGCGCAAAGAATTAAATTAGCAGCTGAATTGTCAAAGCGCGCGACTGGGAGAACAGCGTATATTTTAGACGAACCTACGACAGGTTTGCATTCAGCCGATATCGAAAGATTAATATTGATGCTACAAAAACTTACAGATAGTGGAAATACCGTAATTGTAATAGAACATAACTTAGATGTAATAAAAATTGCCGATCACATAATAGATTTAGGTCCCGAAGGCGGTGACCAAGGTGGAATGATTGTAGCAACTGGAACACCCGAAGAAGTATCAAACAATCCAGGTAGTTACACAGGATATTATCTACGTGACCAACTACAACCACAAGTTGTGCATTTGGATGAATATTAATCACAATATCTAATCTCAAGGTGTGCTTTCCATTAAAACAACTGTTATATAAGTCTTGTCTAACTAACAGTCGATCCATTTCTGCTACCAATAACGATCTCATTCACTAAACGAGCATTTTGATTGTTATAACTGTCTAAAACACAATGTGAGCGCGCTAAAGCGTTTTATTAGTACTAAGGGCATATGTTGTGCAAGAAATCCGTGCCTGTCTTACTAGTGCTTAATAAAAGGGCATAAATCAATTAATTACATCATGGTCTCATCAAATGTCTTAAGTGTGAATTGATGTTTATAATAATTAGCGATGCTCATTTTTCCTAGTGTGTCTATAGACGCATCATAGATCCCAAATATATAATAGTCCTGGTCATATAACCCTAGCATTCTAAATTTGAAAGTGTGTTTTAGGTCTATGCAAATTCAAAGGATGCTAGGATTATTTGTTCTAATTAAATTAGGTAGTGTTACTTACTACGCGATATTGGGTTTGATGTAATGTGTCCACGCCAAAACATAAAGACGATAATGCTGTTGAACATTGATAAACCTACAAATGCATAAGTAGTACGCGTAAAACTCTAAGTCGCTTATGTAATTTGACTC
>JAITLB010000113.1 GCA_031278175.1 Christensenellaceae bacterium | reverse complement strand
CAAGGAATTAATACAGATAAAGTCTCGCTGTGCGTTTCAGAAACTTTTTCGCTAACTATTAGTGTCGTTTCTGATGAAATAGTAGGATTTTCAGAATACATATTACTCTTATCCAGTGTCGCATCGGATTTGGCATTGCGATCTTGAGATATTATAGAAATATCATTTACAACGAGCGTTTCTGGAATGCTACTAGAAGTATCAAACTTAGTACTGGAATCATCTAGTGCTTTTAAGCCCC
This sequence comes from Christensenellaceae bacterium, assembly GCA_031278175.1. Taxonomy (GTDB): domain Bacteria; phylum Bacillota; class Clostridia; order Christensenellales; family DTU072; genus JAITLB01. The sequence continues at coordinate 2,504 of JAITLB010000113.1, read as the reverse complement.
CGTCAAAATTATCAGCCACCTTGCTTGAGAAGTTATAATCTAATGCATATGCTGGCAACTCGTGTGTAGATTCAGTCAGTGTATCATTGAAATCAACACTTTCGTTTTTAGAATAGTCATATTCAACAAGCCCGAAGAGAGATTCCCCGTCTCGATTCGTATAATCAATTACCTTAAACAGTTTGCTATTTGGGTTTTCACCATCCAAATTTAAATCTGCCGAAACACTATCATGCATCAGCGCAGAACTTATAGATTCTTGCAAATTATCGATATTGTCCCATGTTACCCAATGTGTTATTTTATTATAAAGCTCTGAAATGCTTAATGGTGCGGGGTAACTTTTTTTGAGTTCTGTTTGAATCAACTGTTCTAAATTATTCTTATCTGGTACTAGTCTAGTATCTGCATTACGCGCAGAGTCTAACATAGTTAGTTTGCTCTTTGGGATTTGCTTTAAAAAGGTGTAGTATACTCGCGCAACCACTCTAAAAGTGTTGAACAACTCCCTATGCTTGCATTTAAATAGTGGGTAATTGATTAATTTATTTCTAAGACGATCAAAATATTTATAGTCTATAACATCCCAGAGAGAACCTAAGTCTCTGAGTTCAGGTGCATTTTTGCATGCTGAAAAGCATTCATCCATATTCTGTATAAATGACTCAGGGGTATAGTTTTTAACATTTCCATCTTTGAGATATGCTAAAAATGTGGTCTTTCGTTCTTCAGCTGTCATATGCTACCCTCACTAACTTCCTGTCTTTAAAAGCATGCTACCATTACAAGATATACGACAATTAACATTTATTAGTAATAGTGTTTATTAGTAGTGCAAAATCGTGGCCCGATTATAATATTTAACGGCAAAGATGTCAAATATATTATTGTGCAAATCTGGCTATATCGTGTTTTGATATCAACATTTAATTAATATAACTCAAAAATTGGGATTACCATCCTAATAAAAATGAACACTTGTTTACTTTTGCGCCAATCTGGGCAATGTCGAATCACGTATCAATTTACTGTCAAATGTCGAATACTATTGAGACATTTAATTCTTTTATCATTATTGTTTAGTGTTGAATTGTCAATACAATGCAAAGGCATTTAGTCTGTCCATTGCGGGAAATATGAGGCAAAAAGCACAAAAGGATCAAGCTTGCGCAAGTAGTGCGTACTCTTTACATCTATAAATTATCATTTTTTTGCTAAAAATCATGAAGTCGACTTGAACTTTATTGGTTTCCCAATTGTGGTCTGGTGTTTAAAAATTATATTTAAACACCTAGACTGTATAGAAGCGCATTTTTACATCCGCTATTTGATGCGCATCGCGGTTTAATAATGTTTTGCGATCCAAAGAAGTGTTTTGATGGTTATACGTATTATGGTAGCAATTACTCGAGAGTCGCTATAGATTTGACAGGCAAACTTGTTCCTTGGGAACCTATGAATAGTGTAGATAATCCTGATCAAACACAGAAAACTAATAAAAGCAATATAAAATCTAGTGATGATAATGATATAGAATATTTTGTTAACGAGAATGGTCTCACCAAACGAGCGTTTGCGGAATGGTCTCAAGAAAAGAAATAATGGAAGAAGGATACTCTTGGGTTGATAATTATCTTGATAATATTAGAGTAAAACTTCAATTAGACTCAGCATATGATGTATTTGACAGATGTATTTGACACCGAGAAAATACGCGGTGATGTGGTAGTTCTTCTTGGTGTTGGGATGCTTTACTATGAATACCTTAATGGTAGATTTAGTCAATATGTGCCAAGCAAAAACGATGTTTACAAAATTACAATTGATGCACTTAATATAGTTGGTGCGTTTGAAACAGGTAAAGTTGTCAAAATAACTATGAAACTATATAGAAAACATGAAACAAAATTATTTGTATTAAATGGACCGTTGTGAGGTTCAGGTAAGAAATAGGGAATTTCGAAAAAAGGTTGTATTTAATCATTATTTTTGATATAATTAACTGTCAGATTTATCACATAATGTGACACAAGACCGCTTGCTTTGCTTATCGTTAAACAAAATGATAATTTAGCATTGTACCCAAAAATGGTGTTTCTTTACTGAATAGGAGATTGTTGCATATGTTCAAAAGATTATAATGCAAATCAACCCTTATTTATGTGCTTGTAATTGCAATAATTTGTGGTTTAACATTATTTTCGATGTATCTTCATTTATGAATATCCTAAAAAAATGAATATTTCACTAAATATGAAAGATCGGATAAATAAAACACAAAAAATACATACAATATACTGATCTGGAATCAAGGAGGCAATATGTATATTTTCAATAATAGCAAGAACAGAACAAAGATGTTCCTAGTGTTGTGTTTAATTACACTTGCTACATTATTTGTTGCAAGTTTCTGTTTTGCCTCAATTACTCCAGGTTTAGTATATGCAAGTAGCGAGGTGAAGAACAATTCACGACTCTTAAATACCATATCATACCAATTAGAG
>JAITLB010000106.1 GCA_031278175.1 Christensenellaceae bacterium | reverse complement strand
TATTTTGATCTAGTTGAAAGACAATTTCATATTTAATAAGCCCAACTTCAGCAACATATAACTGCGTATCTTTTGTTATCGGAAGTTGGGTGCCAACTGCGTAAGTATTATTAGCATTCTGGTTAATAGAGACATTTTCAGTACTCCACGAAAGAATTTCACAATAAATTAGATTAACCTCTTTTTGACTTGAACTAATATCGGCAGTGCCTGTCCAGTCCCCTTTTTCACCGTTGAGTGTGAGACTCTTACCATAATCGATAGCAGCAGGAGATTTTGATCCGCCGAGACTAGACGTCCTACCCTTTGCTCCACCGTACGACACCTTATATACCTTATACTCGCCTGTCACATACAATGTAATTGAGGACATATCATACCATGTGTTGTTTGGTAGGAGCGATGTACCACTGCAAATTTTTCCATTTTCATCAAAAATCATTTCGGTGTGTCTGTTACCATACTCGTCCGTAAATGTGTAACTCCACCCCGCCATTTTATAATGTTGAGGATTGAGAGCAGAGAAGAAATCATTAGTCCATTCAGTGGAGGTTCCCGCCGCAGGTGCTTCGATTTTAACAGATGTTATACCAGAATCTGCTTTGTAATACAGCGCATCGGAGATGACCCCAGACCAATCGAATGTAACAAACGATTCGATTTTGTAGGTAATTTGCGTGATATAGTCGGCTAGGTATTGTCTGCTAATTTTAACAAAGAAAACATATTCACCAACGGCTGAGATATTGTCATTAAAAAGTGTTTTTAGTGTGTCGGTCCATTCACTATCTGCCTTTTGCGAGTATTGCAGTGAAAATCCCGATAAACCATATATGCTAGAGCCATCTATAGTAATTTCTGGTACTAAATCGGCGCTGTCATAATCTTTTGACTGTGCCCCAGGAACACTAACCTGGTAGGTCGCAGGGATAGTCTTTTTAATTACTTGAGGAATTACTATGGAGCAAGGCAATCTAAATCCATTGAACAAGAATTCGAATTTAACAACTACATTTTCTCCTTCAGTCAAAATAATTCCAGAATTTTCTGTAGCAAAATCAAAAAGGTTTTGATCTAAAAGCGCTTGTGTAAGATTTAATTCATGGAAGTACGCGCTATAATATTCGCTATAAGAATAAAATGCAATTAATGAAGATGGCAGATGTGTTGCTTCTTGAGCAAATTGTGGCCACCCCAATGAAAGCGTGAAATCACCCTTTGCTACAAGTGCAGAGATATAATCTGCAAGAGTTTGTCCGACCACTGCAGTAGGAGGATCCTGAGAATCATATAAGGTGGTTGTGCTTTCTTGTGTCACCCAAGGCGAGATAGCAAGTTTAATCTTTCCATAATATGTTGAAAAACTAGAATCATTTGGTACAAACACGTAGTCATATTCAACGTCATCAAATACAAGATATTCTGAACTGTGTGAAGTAAAAGTGGACGCTATGTCGAAAAACTCTTTAACAAAGCTAAAGGTTCCAGCGAGATCTGCTTTCATTTCACCATCAAGATAATATGCCTTCAAATAGTTACTTAGTCTATTGTCACTAGTACCGTCAAATCCAAGATCTGATGTGGCATTATATTGAACTTCAAAAAAACCATAAAAATAAGGGGCACCTTCGGAGGGTGGATTCGGTTCCTCTACGAACGTTTGCCGCTGTAATGTTATAGTTGCGACCATGTCGTGGGGTGCGTTGTAGTCTAACTTATAACTCTCATCTCGGGGTGTGAAGTGGGCTAGCACTTTATGTGTGCCTAAGGACACGAGTGGTTCAAATGGGACATAGTAACCATAAAAGTCACTAGCAATGCCATCGCTACCGTCAATCAAGACATAAGTACTATACTCATCATTAGCATTTAGATCGCCAGGTGCAGTGGAATCAGCCCAAGTCCAGTAAGACACATAGAGCTTAGGATCAACGGAGTTTGCGGTTACCCAGTAAGGACTTCCTGGTTGTGGCAGTTGCTGGTCAGCAAAGGTTGCTTGCATATAATTTTTCTTGTTAACGCTGACCGCCAAAGTGCAGAATTTGAATCCCGTATCAGTTCCCACTTTGAATGTAAGATAAATAGAGATCTTGGTATGCGTGCCGCGCAGTTCACTATCAAGATCATTCGAGCTATTGCCATTGTCATAGACCACAATATATTGACTAGAGAGGAGCGTATGATATACATTGCCTTGATATTCAGCCTGTACAATTAAACCATCCGCATCAGGGTCTATAATATCCCCAGCAATAAATGTTTTAGAACTAGACCAGGATGCATTGATTCTTAGAATTTGTCCTGTGTAGACTTTTAGCGGCACGTCAATAGTAATACTTGTATAGTTAGGTTTAGACCAAACCAAATGATAAGTGATAGTGTCAAGGTTCGCGTTAGATGGAAAGTCTAGAGTGGATAAAACAACACCCGCAGGCGAAAGCCATGTAAAAGTTCCATAACGGATTTCCGCACTGTTTTCCGAATTGATTCCGCGAATTTGTGGCACTGCTGCGCCAAGCCAGTATTCATTGCCCGACCATTGAGCAACTGGGCTTTGACTGGGTGCCATCAAAGACACGGTAAAGGTTTCAAGAGTTTTTTCTTCAATTAAAAGATCGTACTCTATCTCAGATGGTGTGATAAAGTATTTGGTGTCTGTGCTAAACACGAACAAGAAACTGTAAGCGCCAGCGTCCTTAACATTAGAGCCTTCGTAGAGCAAATAATATCTAAGTGAGGCGGCTGTGCTGCGAGTGATTCCATAAATTTCACTAGCAAAAAAATCTACCTCTGAGACTTCTCTATAAACAGAATAACTAAGATTTTGGGCATAATCACTATTAAAACTAACGGTCAGAGCGTAGTCTTTTTCGGGATTATATGTGACTGAAGGGACCTGCCCTAGGTTTGCACTTGTCGGAAGCTCGGGATTGAGTTGTATTTTCTCAAAAGCGTTAAGGGTAACTTTTACAGGAATATTTTTGGAAATGGTGAGCGCATCTACTGTTAGATTTAACACGATATGATCGTCCGTGCCGATAAAGTCGCCAGTTGTAAGATCCAAAGAGCGCGACTGCAACGACAGCAAGAAAGTGCCTATAGATTGATAATTATTATTGTCGCATACGATGGTTGTAGAATCACTGTAAGTTATCAACAGTACAAGCCCATTTTCAAAAAGAGTGGAAACATTTGGCAAGCTATCCCCTGCCGAAAAATCAAGACCGGTAGGCAGTGTGGTTATCGAAATGTTCGATGCAGTGACTGGAAGTGCGTCTATGTGAACACTGCCGCTTAGACTAGCGTGTGACTTAACATACTGAGCCTTTGGAGTAAAAGTGTAAGAGTATTGCTTATACCCTAATTGGGGATATGTTAAAGATGCCAGGTCGCCAAGCTCTTGCCATACTATAGTCCCGTAGCTAAACACGTATTCAGGGATAAAAGAGTTAAGTTGTGTCGATGTATAGACACTGTCAGGAATCCTAGGTGTTATATCAAGCGATATGTACGCAACAGGCGAGGATAAAGTAAAGACAGAATAATCTGATGTATACAAAAGATCATTGTAATAAGAGTATCTGATAATAAAAGCAGTATCTCCGCCATAGAAACAACTATTTAGAGAACTAGTCAACGATACACCAGACCATGAGTAAAAATCGTTTAAAATGTCACTGACACCAGTGTACACACCATGGTAATAATAAACATCACTTGTAGCCGTTATATCTATTTGATAACTATCATACTTGCTTTGCTGATAAGAAGCAAGTATGCGAATAGATGACAAGTCAAATAATTGTAGCGCGGTGTAATTGTACGATCCAGAGCGCTCAATAGTAATTGAGGGTGACCCGGGAGTAGTTAAATTAGCAACAGAAACGCTACCAGATGCCACTGTATAGTTTGTAGTGTCTAGTGGTGTGAAGGTCCACTCATACGAAACACCCATATCAAAAAAATACGATTGTGGCGTAAAGATCCATTCTCCAGCAACGTTGTGTGGGTTAATAGTGTAATTAGCTAAGGGTTCGCCTATCATTGGGTCTACTGCGTCAGCGATGACAACAGACACACCAGGATCTCGTTTTGAAACAGTAAGTACTGGGTAATTATTAGCGCCCGCAGTGTCTCCAAATATTAACTCGACATCTTCATATACAAATTTTACAGCAAAACCGTATTGACTGTGACTTACTGCGTTGAAACCGTCTTCGCTTATCCAGTCGGCAGAATTTTCGGTGACCGTCCGCAAATATAGAATTTTGTATTGGTCTCTAACAATTTGAGAGATAGAGCCATCATTATAGCGTGCAACTAAAGCGATGCCATCCAAACTTAAACTCTCAAAAGCTGAGTATTGAGAAGTATAATTGTTCTTAGTAGCGTCATCTTCAAACTCAACAGAAAGCGATACAACCCTGCGTGGGATAATTGTGAAGTGTCTAACAACAGTGCGCGTAGGCACGCCGTCACTTACTATATAAAAGTTTTCAGAGAATGTGATTATAACATCAGCAATCCCATCTGTGCCGTCATTATTAGCAAACTTGTTTTTCAAATACGATATTGAATAATCACTATTAGTTAGCGGCACTTCCCCTGTGGAAATTTTAGCATCGACAGTATAAGCAGTGCCTTTAGTGATAACAGATCCTAAATTGTCGGCGCTTGTATACTCAGAAAACCCATCCGCATTCAATTTTAATAAGATTTTATCGGCTATCACTTCCAGCGGCGAAATTGACACATCAAAATAAATCTCGTTCACCTTAGAAAAGGTAATATTATATTTTGTAATGTAAGATTCCACTGTGTATCGATATACGCCTGAATGATTAACGCTAGAGACAGTGTCAAAGGGGCCATTAAGAGCAGTAAAAGTACTACTCCCAATTGCTGCAAACGCTACCCTTGTTGAAAAGGTAAGGGAATCTATTATTTGATGCGACTTTGAAAACTCCAGTTTGTAGCTGACAGGTGTCGCATCTACAACACTATAGTTGCAAGCAAGCGTGCCATTAGTGTCACTAAATGCACCCGAATAAGTGAGTTTTGTATCCTCAAGATGGAGTTCGCAACGGACAGCATGCGGGGTTTTATAAGCGTCTAATAGAGCGTAGCCTGGAAAGATTTCAGTGTTAGTGCCTTCTATATAATATTTAGCAATAAAGCCAGAGTATACAGGTAGTTCGTTTGTGCCAGGGTTTGCACTAGTCGATGGATATATTCCATCCGCTGATGCGAATATTAATTTATCAGTATGATAACCAGCATTTGAGAAACTATCCACCGCCTGTGGATTTTCTTCGGTGTAAACTTCAAAAATTATTCCAATTTGCGCATAAGCGTTATCGTTAGCAAAGTCGAGTTTGTACTTATTAGATAGTGCTACATCTGTAAAAAATTTATCCGTGTCGGTAGTATATTTAGAATAGTTTGGCACAAGCAACTGCATGTGTTTTGTGGCATTTGGGATATATACGAAATAGGAGTCTTGAGATCCATTCTCGTTAATTATACTCCCTACTATTCTGGCTCTAGTGTCTACTACCATTGTCCCAGCGTTCTTAATAACTGTACCAACCTCATCACTACTGCTATCAACTATTGTCACATTAGGTCCTATGTTGAGAGTGCCGTCTGTCCCATTTTGTATTGTTGGTGTCTCATCTACATCGTGGTTGATTGTGCCACCCAATATGCTAACAGTGCCACGCCCTTCATAGTTTAGTACTGGATCAGGGTCGACAATACTTGTTATAGTCCCTCCCGTCATTATAATTTTAACATCGCCGTTTGCAATAATTCCAGCACCTTGCGGCTTGTCTTTGTCCGGAAACTCAATTTCTTTTGAGATCCCGATTGTAATTGTGCCAGCCGTGATAATGATGTATCCGTTTGCGCCCTTTTTGAGTGACTCGGGCTCTGCCGAAGCATCAGTATACCAGTTTATGATCGTCCCCCAGCGGTTATTAATAGTCCCACCTAATACTTGGATGCGAGAATCGCGCATGTAAGAGTTCTCGCCATCTGAAGTCGAAATAACAGGACCATTTGATAAATTTCTGGTTAGAACACCTCCGTCATGTATCGTTACGAGCAAACGATATTTATCTCCCGTGATGACACTAGCCTTAGAAATATCATGAACGACTCCTGCGTCCTGGATGACAATCTCATTGGTTGCAGCGATGTTTTGTAGCACAAGCGACTCCTCGCTTGCAGCTGTTAAAATAAAAAATTCTGGATTGTTCTCTGCTACTGCAGCACTAGCGGTGATGGTAGATATCTTCGAGTCCTGAGAATATCCATTCTCTGCATAATTTCCTATAGCTCCGCTGTATACAACTAATTTGGCCGAACCATACAGAGTTACTGCGGATTTAGCAAAAACCATTTGATAAGCCTCCCCGCCCAAAACTAGAGTGTTTTTATTTTGCTCTTTTCGATCCGACACATATTGAGGCATATGTAATAAGTAATCTGAATCTTTTCCGTACCCGATTTGCATGTCACTGTATAGTGTGTACGAGCGGATAGTAGGCGTGCCTTCCGCGCCACCTGTTAAGGCATATTGCAGTTGCCAACTAGTTGGATAATGATAAATATTTTGTAGCGGTGGTTGCGAATCGGAAGAGGCTCTTTCCGACTCCAGACTATCACTCCATAAAAATGTTTCTGCCCCGCTGTCAGTCTTTTTTTTGAAAAATCCTTCATTGTAGAAATTGAACAGCGATGCACCTGTAGTTTCCGAGTCACATGCGTTTAGTACTACAATATCTCCTGTAATATAATATTTTTTCTCGGGTAAAAAATAGATGAAATTGATTGGCGAAGTATCCGCTGAAAAAGTACCAGTTATGTTTATTGTTGGAATTGCACCGTCATCGGTGTAAAAAGTGTATGTGGTGTCGTTATAAGATTCATTGATAAGTATCCCCCATAAAAATTTGCTGAGTTCAAGCCCATTTCCTTTAATTCCATTTGTGTTATCTACAGAGTAGCAAGTAAACCAACCATCTGTGTCTGGTGTGACTCCAGAAAGTTCAACCAATGTGAAAGAGATACCGCCATTAGTGCTATATGAAACTCTAGCGTTTTGTTCAATGGCATAACTAGTGGAAACTGTTGTGCCTTCGGCGTTAACCATATGTGCTATCAGCTCAATTTTAAGCTGATAAGGATTTTTATCAGGGAGCACTTCTTTGCCTGGCAAGGCAACGCTTGTACCGTCATCCATTATCACAGTAGTATTAGCTATTTGATTTTCATCGGCATGCGCTTGATTTTCTTGTGCAGCAAA
>JAITLB010000080.1 GCA_031278175.1 Christensenellaceae bacterium | reverse complement strand
TAAATGCCATTAACCCAGAAAAAACAGGTTTAATTGAGAATCGTCTAGTCAACATCATTGTTGCAATTGGAGTAAATATAATAAAAAGATCAGTAAAGAGTCCGTTTTTTGCTGGTGTTGTAGTTTGACTAGCTAATGTTTGCCACATATACGCAAAAAATAGCGCTATGCCAGCTATAAGACCATATTTAAGCGACTTATGCGATGGTGAACTCTCGGATGAGTTTTTATTATATAAAGGCTTAAGAGCAACTAATGTAAGAAACCCGATGGAAAATCGAATACATATGATAGCAAAAATTGGCACACCCGTATCTACTAGCACCTTGAGTGCAATGAAGCTTGCGCCATAAACGGCGCATTGAAGTAGTATTAAGAGTGTCGCTTTAGTCCTGTCTTGCTTCATAAAATCCTGACTTCAAAACAACCTCAATGTTCACTAGTTAAATCTCGTTTGACGATCTTAACTTCGCCGTAATAAAAGAAGTTGCAATGGCACTTTAGTGTGCTAATGCTGTAGTTATATGCGTTACGCTTGTATTATCAAACATGTGTCTATTGATAAACTCATAATTAAAGACAAGGTTCATTCCTTAAATTATGTAGTCAATCCCATACGTTGCGTGGCAGACTTTATAGAGTTGTCTTGAATTTGACAATTACATTAAAATTATAGTTATTTGCATGCTAGTTGTCAAGAGCAATGTGTCGGGTGCTACTTAGATAGACTTCTTTAACTTGTTAATATTGAATTTTGAAGTAGTTCGGACTTCCATGTTCTATTAAATGCAATATCGAGATGATAGTGTAGGATTACAAGGCTTAAGTGTCAATTGTCATATTGTATAAGATTTAGTCTCAAATCCGACAACTTCTAAGCAAGGCATGAAAGTTAAAAGTGCATCTGTCTTTAAGTTGTGACCACGCAAAAAACCCGACATTGCGTTCAAGACATACTAATTGAAAGAAAAGTGCGAAAATAACAACAAATTTTTGCTTTAGTGTTGAAAAATCGGTCTAGATGTGGTAAAATTCATGCGGTAAGGATTCGATGTTCTAGGCAATGGTTTAGATGGCGCGTTTAATAGGTTTTATTGTTAAACATATAACTTTGAAAACGAGAATTTGCGCCTGCTATTGTATCACTAAAAGGTAGAACAATACAATCAAATTTAGAACTTAAGCATAAATGGTTAGTTTTAAGTATCAAAAACTAGTATAAAGGACAGAATTTATATGAATGAACTTAGTGGACATCTTATTGCTAACACACAACCGTTAGCTAACGAAAATCAAATAATTTTGACTAATGATATGCGTTTAACAGTACTTACGCCTACATTGTTAAGACTAGAAACAGCGCATGAAGGTGTATTTAATGACGCTAGCACGCAAATAGTTTGGTTTCGCAATTTAGGCGAATTCAAGAAAGAAATAACTGAAGATCAAAAATATATACTGTTAAAAACTGATGAGGTTGAATTTAAAATCAACAAGAAGAAAAAACGCGTAGATTTTGTAACTATTGATGGCGATGTCATACGTTGCAATAACAGGAAAAACCTTAAAGGCACAACGCGTACACTGGATATGTCATTTGGTAAACGTAAACTGTATCCTGGCATTATTGGCTCAAATGGTGTAGCGGTAATGGAAGATGATAGTTTAGTGTTAGACGCTGACGGTATGTTTAAATATGTTAAACGCGGCAGTGATGTGTATGTTTTTGCGTCTAAAGACTTTAAAAAATCACTAAAAGCATTCTTTGAGATAACTGGCATGCCACCGATGATCCCAAGGTATGCACTTGGGAACTGGTGGAGCCGTTACCATGAATATACCCAAGAAGAGTACTTAACACTTATGCGAAAATTCGAGAGTGAAGGTATCCCAATTTCAGTTGCCACAATTGACATGGATTGGCATTGGGTGAATATTGCTAAGGAATTTGGGCCAAAATATAAGAAGACTAATGGATGGACAGGATATAGCTGGAACACTAAGCTGTTTCCAGATTATAAGGCGATGTTTAACGAATTAAAGGAGAAGGGATACAAGTTATCATTGAATCTGCATCCAGCTAAAGGTGTGCGCGATTATGAGTCGATGTACCGTGAAATGTGCATTGAAATGGGTACGGATCCTAAGTCGGAAAACACTATTGAATTCGATTTTACTGATCCTAAATTTATAAATGCGTATTTTAAAGTTTTGCATAACCCATATGAGGATGATGGTCTAGATGTATGGTGGATCGATTGGCAACAAGGCAAGAAATCAAAAATTAAAGGTTACGACCCTCTTTGGGGTTTGAATCATTATCATTATTTGGATGCAGCAAGAGACGGCAAGCGACCATTTGTTTTGTCGCGTTATGCAGGTTTAGGAAGTCACCGTTACCCTGTCGGATTTTCAGGTGATACAGCGATAAATTGGCGCGTTCTAAATTTCCAGCCGTATTTTACTGTCAATGCAGCAAATGCTGGATATTTAACCTGGTCACACGATATAGGTGGACATCATTTAGGTAATCCTAATGACGAAGAGCTGTATTTGAGATGGGTGCAATTTGGTGTATTTAGTCCAATCATGAGGTTGCATAGCACAAAAGCGGTTAGAGGAAAAGAGCCTTGGACATTTCCTGGCATATACTCCGAATTAAAAAGACAACTCGTATTCCGGCATAAGTTAATACCATATATATATACTGCTTACCATAGGGCATTTAGTGAATGTAGACCTATTTGCGAACCCCTATATTACAGATATCCTAACAGATCAGAAGCATATAGCTTCAAAAATCAGTATTTCTTTGGTGAGAATATATTAGTAGCACCTATTACAGAACCAGCTGATAAGGCGGGTGTATCGAAAATAGATGTGTGGCTACCTGAGAATAAACGCTACATCGACATATTCACGGGTAGAGTATATGCTGGCAATACCGTCATTCCAATGAAGCGAGACAGAACTTCGATCCCAGTACTAGCGACGGAAGGTACGATCTTACCTTTGGCGGTATGCGAAAACAATAAAACTGATAATCCAAAAGCAATGGAGGTTTTAGTATTCTGTGGTAATGGATCTTTCACGCTGTACGAAGATGATGGTGTCAGCGAGGCATACAAGCAAGGAGAAGTCGCGCAAACGGACTATTCTATAAAAATTGACGGTGGGAACGCTATATTTGAGATAATGAAAGCTTCTGGATGTGTCAATTTAATTCCTGATGAGCGAGACTATGAAATAATATTCAAGGATTTGAAATCATATAAGACTGTTGATGTTTCTGTAGATGGAAAGAGAGTTAAATATTTTGCTGATACTAATTCCATTGGAGTAGGTCGCGTAAAGGTCTCATCACACTTAGTTATTACTTTGACCGATGTTGAATTAGAAGAACCGATGACTGGCATTATAGTGTAGGGCATAGTTGTATATAAGCTTGCTAGTAAGTAGCAATACAGTAGTGACGACATAGGTGCGTTAATGTGTTATCTGTTAAGTGTTGGTGCTTAAACATCATTGCAATGATAGGTAGCGATATTAATAATAAGCACAACGCATCTAGCGCGATCCACGCACTACTTAGTAGGCACTAAAAATTGCTTAAAGGCGCGGCTAGCTGACAGTGTCAGCTAGCCGTACTAAATTTTGGGGTTGGAGTGTAATTAAAAACAAATGTTGCACTTAAGATGCACGCAAAATGGATTTTAAATAAGCAAGTAGTCAGTGTGTTTTCAGTGCATTGCTAATATTTAATTTAGTGGTGTTATACCTGTATGATACACTGTATAGTGGTCAATATATTTTGCTAGAAAACTAATTACTTCATCTGCAGTCTCGACAGGATAAACTTTGTCTTCAGGAATTTGAGGATAACGTATTCTTGCATCCACGCGACATCCAGCATATTTAGAGCTAGCGCCACAACAGTTAGAATATGCTAAAATAAGACGTTTCAGCGTCCACGCATTTGCTATTTCACTTAATGTTCCAGCACCACCACCAATTGCTACAACTGCCGATGCATTTGCTACTATTGTATTCCTATACATATCAAGACCAGTAGGTATGGCTATATCTACATACTCATTTGCAAGGGAAATATCGAATGATGGTAATAACCCAATAGTATCACCATCTTTGTAATTAGCTGATGCGTGTGCGCCCATACAAGCTGCGCGCATGACACCTGCTAGACCACCGCATTGGAGTCTATATCCAGCATCAATTATAGCTTTTCCTGTTTCAAAAGCTAATCGTTGTTTTACCAGGTCATCGTCTATTAGCGCATCGCCTATTACTGCTATGATTTTTCTTTTCATATATTATTTCCTTGTTGAATAGTTTTACTATATACATATATTAACATATTAACATTGATTCTGCAACAAAAATGCAAATGGTTGCAAATATTAATGTTGTCGATGTGTATTTAGCGTCAAGGAATAATTCCACTTATTCGAGATAACCCCTCTTTAAGCGCACCATTCTTAGATATTCGGGCATCCAAAGCGCGCCTTGTGTCGGTCTATGCATAAATCCTTTTCTTGCGCCTGTTACTGTGTCGTACCAATCTGTAAACGGCACTCTATCTTTAGTTTCATTAAGCATCTTGCAGATCGTAGTGGATGCAAGTTGTATTAATGAATTATCTTCACAAAGAGATGCCACCCACATTAACCAATCACTCTTAGTGTAGGAGGCACGCGAATCTAGCGGAATCCCATATGGTGCCGATTTGCGTTTATAAAACTCACATTCATTTTTTATTAGTGAATCGCTAAAAAGTGAGGTTTTGAATATTTTATCCCAAATTAAATTGTATTTAAGACTCCAGCTTTCGCGTTCATCTAATGTTAGAGATGTATGGTCGCCAACGTTAGATAAGTGCTCTAATTCTTGTGCTAATTTTTTTGCTGTAGTTAGGTAAGTGTCCCCTGCACCAATCTCATGCAATTTATTAAGCAACAGTCCCCACGCTGCTATAGCGCAAATTGATTTGATTGAAAGGTTTACGTTTTTTGCTAATTTACCTGTAAAATCGTCAGTACTTAATTGCGACTCGGGGAATATGCCACAAGCTAGCAGGTAATTTGCCCATTTCTGTAGGAGGTCGGAGTTTTTGAGTATAAAATCACCATCGCCTGTTTCATTGTAATATGCGGCGGATAGTATTATCATATTACCACATTCCTCAGCTGGCATTTGTCGCTGGAGTGAGTAAATCTTCGACCTACTGGATAATTTATAAATATGACGTCTCAATGGTGCTGAGTAGACGCTACCTATATTGTGAAGCTGGTTGCGGATGCCGTAGCGTTGTCCTGTTGCAAACGGATATCGACCGATATCATGAGGTGCAAATTCAAAAGGCCAGCTTTTCATGCGTGCAAATTTAAAAACAGGAATCAATAACCCCTTTATAAGTTTTGGTGCTGT
>JAITLB010000019.1 GCA_031278175.1 Christensenellaceae bacterium | reverse complement strand
TTTGCTATGTTTAGCATAGCGCACATATTATACTACAAAAGGGTGGGCATTGCAATAGTGTTCTTAAAATTATAAAAAGAAAACGCTTAAAACAATAATTAAGCAATAATGACATAGTTGCATTGCTAATTACGTGCCTTGAATTTCTTTGCTTGAGCCTGACATTCGTTAGTCTAATTGTTGCAATAGGTATACGCTGGGGGGGGAGTAAAATCATCTGCGCTATCCCATTTGCAATTGATTAGAGTTGTTCTCAGCAAAGAACCCATACAGCTTTTTATATAATACTTCATATGCTTTGCACGATATCTCAATTCCTTTGACTGGAGGATTGTTTATGTCAGGACCAAATAAACGTAACATCTGGATAATGCTACAAAAAGGGCACTCTCTACAATCTACAAAACGCTATAGACTCCGACTAAGTCTGAATCCAGAAAATCAATCATCTGACTTTATCGTTTCACTCGCAACTTGCAAAAATGAAACAATGCTTACCTCTCGCACCTATTTAAATGCCATATGATGCTCACAGCGACATTTGGATGGATGCGACTTGCTGTTTTGCGTTTGCTACATTAAACTTTAATTTAGCCCATTCTAATGCCCCAAAACAACAGTCTCGCGTTGCCTTGCATGGCACAAAAATAGCAAATTCAAACGGATCGGGGAAAACGCAATTAATCGAAGTTCATAGCAACAATTGCTATATGCTAGAACTAATCTAAAAATACCACCCCCCTTTAATTTAATAAGGTCTCAAGCATTGTAAGCATCGCGACTTAAGTTAAATTGAAGATCTTCTTATTCGATGCAAAAATATCATCGACTCCATTATTGTTCGTCCGAGATGCCCTCTATTAACACCACCGTGATCTGTTGTTATAACTATCAAGCAATATTCTAAGTCCTTCGTCTTGCGCTTGTTTACTATATCAATCAGTTTCCTTGTACCTCTTTCACTGTCTGATAGTGCCTCAATATATTTATCATTTGATACACTAAAACCAAATGTGTGACCTGCGTGATCTAAGTATTCAAGAATACCAAATATCGCTTGTGTTGAGTTGTATTCAATACTCTTTTTCATAGTCTCAAATGTTCCATCATCGTCTTGTGCCTTACAAAAAATCTGTGGTGACGTTTCGACTACGTTTTTATATCTCAGCGACCTATGTGTATCCCAAGAAAAACAAAATTTCGATTTTATCTGTTTTGATTCTAGTGTATAGAATATCGGAGAAATGGTTTTAGCTAGCCCATCGTCATTATGATAAACACCATTCGTTGTGACCAACGTTCCAGTAAGCAAACTAGTCCACACAGGTGCTGTAGAAGTCTCTTGCCCGCCTTTTCTTGCGCCTCCAGTTTTACCTAGATATAGACCACCGCTTTTGACAAACTGAATATTGCACTTTCAGCTATGTTTGTTATTGTAATTAGAGCATTTGCGATGCACCAATGAATGAGATTTTTATGAGAAAAGACTTTGTGCAAATGATTTCAGTAAAAAGAGCTTCACTAGCAGATTTAAAAGTTGTAAATCCTGGTCTTTAATCGTGACGGAATATATATTGCTGTATGCAAAGAATAAAGAGTAGCTTTTTAATCTACAAAGGACTCAAGGTGCATATGTCTCTAATTACGATTCACCTTAAATCCCGCAGTGTATGCGCAGTGTAGGGCATTTTCGTATAGGGCAAGTGCTGATAGAAAACCCCATTCGCCTGTTTGTGGCGGCCGCTGTTTTGCGGGTTGCGGTTACATATGCTAAAATAATTTTTGGAATCCACAACATTTTATTGATATGCTCAATGTTTTCGTGTATACTCTTTGGAAAAACTAATGAGACGGTTAAAAAAATGACAATACCCGATGAAATAAGGGTTCTGTGCGCTAAATTGCACATCAGCGTTGCTGAGCTTGCAAGACAGCTAGGGTGTTCTCCTCAAAGCCTTAGCGAAAAAATGAGCCGCATGAGTTTCACGATTGAGGATCTAGAAGAGACTGCTAGAGCAACAAATACGAAGTTCGTGAGGAAATTTGTGTTATTGAACGGCGAAGAAGTATGAGGAGATAGGTCATGACAGAATTTAGGCTAGGCGAATTATTTTGCGGCGCGGGCGGGATTGCTTACGGCGCAGTGACAGCAAAAATCAAGAACCCAGAATTTTGCATCGTTCATCAGTGGGCCACCGATTATGACCGTGATGCCTGCGATACATATTTGTGTAATATTTGCCCTGGCGATAGGGATAGCGTTATTCGCGAAGATATCCGCAGACTTGATCTTACAAAACTCAAGCCAATCGATGCATTAGCGTTCGGTTTTCCTTGCAACGATTATAGCGTAGTCGGAGAGCAAAAGGGAATGGATGGCATCTACGGACCATTATATGCGTTTGGCATACAGGTATTAAAATTGTATCAGCCCCAGTGGTTTTTAGCAGAAAATGTTGGCGGACTAAAAAATGCCGATGGGGGCAAGACCTTTAATAAAATCATCGCGGAAATGCGCTCTGCGGGGTATGTTGTTACGCCGCACTTATACAAATTCGAGGAATATGGTGTTCCGCAGGCACGTCATAGAATTATAATTATCGGGATACGAAACGACATAAATGTGACATTTAGAGTGCCGTCTCCTATGCCATACACATCAAAAAATAATACCTGTCGCGCCGCAATCGAGCAACCGCCTATACCACAAAATGCGGCGAATAACGAGCTAACTCGCCAATCTAACATGGTAGTTCAAAGACTGCAACACATAAAGCCTGGTGAAAACGCATTTAATGCCGAGCTTCCTGATGACTTAAAGCTTAAGGTAACGGGCGCAAAAATAAGTCAAATATATAAAAGATTGGACCCTGACAAACCAGCCTACACGGTTACTGGTAGCGGTGGCGGCGGCACGCACATTTATCATTGGGCAGAGCCGAGAGCATTAACAAACCGTGAAAGGGCCAGACTGCAAACTTTCCCCGATAGTTATATCTTTAAGGGGGCAAAGGAAAGTGTACGTAGACAAATAGGAATGGCGGTACCATGCGATGGATCGAAGATTATCTGCGAGGCAGTGCTTAACAGTTTCGCAGGGATAGAATATCCTTGGATAGAATCAAACATAAACGTGTAGTCGAGAAATTGAAACAAAGAAATGATAAATTATTGGTGGGTTACAAGACCAAAACGGAAATTAAATTCCGTGCCAGATGTGCTAACTACATTTAGCGAAATATCACTCAATCAAGCATGGGAAGGTGCAAGATCAACACATCTCTCTCTTGAAAAAGCACTAGAGGAAGCTGGGTTAAAGCGCGTGGGGAACAGGCGCGATCAAACAGGCGGTGGCGCACGCACATATCAGGCATGGATAGAGAGTCTTGGGCTAATTTTTCATCAAGAGTCAACGGGGCATATTCAGTTAGCGCTTGCTGGGGAGGCATTAATTAACGGTGAATCTCCCGTTGTGATACTCAAGAACCAAATTCTCAAGTACCAATTCCCCTCATCATTTTCGCTGTCGAGAGGTGTTGCCGTTTCTGAAATGTTCAAAATTCGCCCATTTAGATTTCTTTTGAGACTTATGAGCGACCCTCAAATCGCTTATCTAACTGAGGAGGAAATCGCTAAGATCATTATGGTCGAAGCAGAAAACGAAACAGAAAAGACCTATAATTACATCGTGTCTAGGATACTGGAGTTTCGCGACAAAGGCAACTCCTGCTTAGATAAGGACTTCTTCACAAAGTATAAATCAGGCAAAGGGCAGGTTAACCTAGCCCACCCTTACAGTCATTTAACAGATACTGCTAACACTTGCTTAAACTGGTTTGAATATACACAGATTGTTTACAGGGAAGGGCGGAAGGTAGAAATTCTGCCCAGAAAGCGAACGAGGTCAAGAGCATACTTGCGGAAAATCCGCCGTTCATAGACCGCCCAGAGCAACACGAATATTTCCAGCGGAAATACGGATTAGACCCAAACCACAAGAAGGATACTCGCAATCTCGCCTTGACTGGAACCGTTACAGCAAAGGTTATACTGGAGGCGCAAATTAGAAAGGCATACATTGCCTTAACCTTGAAACGCCCTATCACAAGGATCACCGTAGGGCTTGTCTCGGAAATCGCGGATCAGACTGGCATTGATATTAAACTCGCGGAGGACACGCTTTGCAGACTGTATCCGCACGGCTCTATCAATGCCTTTATGAGCGAATACTTCGAAATGGCCTTTAAGGGGCGCGAAGAGGCAACGGATTTTGAGAGAGCAACCGTCGAAATATGCTCCGTTGTTTTTGGCTTTGAATCTAAGCATATCGGATCAATAGGTTTAACACCAGATGTGTGGATTATGTCACATTCTAGTGGGTATTCGGGAATAATCGATAATAAAGCCTACAGCAAATATACGATTAGCAACGACCACAGGAACCGAATGATTCATAACTACGTAAAGGCATACGCATGCAAGGAACTTCCGCTTGCCTTCTTTTGTTACATCGCTGGTGGGTTCGGCGGAAATATAAATGCGCAGATTAGGGATATTGCGAGTGAAACTGGTGTAAAGGGAAGCGCAATAAGCGTTACCGATTTTATAAGCATGATAGAAAAGCACGGAAACCAGCCCTACAACCACGATGACATCCGTCGAATATTCTCTGTAGATAGGCAGATTTTGCTTGCGGATTTATAAGATATGGCGAGTGTAAAAAGTGCCCATGAGGACTGTTCAGCATTAAACTGCCCAAGGTTATCATATAAAAGGGTGATATTTTCTAATTTTAAGAGGTTAAACCTTAAATTCCAATTTTATGCGCATGTAACAAAAAAACACCTCGATTATTGCTATGATACCTCTAAAGTAGACACAGTGAAAAGACTTCTAATCACTTTTATCGGGTTCAGTTCTTCTATGAGCGTCTAACATCCAGTTTGCACGTGCTTTTATCAGTGCAACTATACTTCTTAGCAATTTGTAATATTCTCATTATCACCATGCATTGCCAGCAATGGATGGTCATAATTAGGATTGCAAGAGTTCTAAAAAGTTGTGCAATGCCGCGCAAAAATATGACAATTGATTATCCTAAATTTTAGCAAACATCCTTGCTAACAATTGTCTTTTATAGGTTAATGATGCAAAATATATATGTAAACACAAATTGCTTGCCTAAATGCTGTAGCACAAACCTCGTTAAAGATGGTCACAGCACAAAAGTCGCACAAGCATATAAATGCAACCACTGCGGTTATCAACTTACCAAGCAACTGCGATTTTCCGAGCAAGATTTAACTATTGCTTTGGCTTTGCATGATAAAGGTTTGTCATGCCGACTGATTGCAAAGCAGTCCGTGTTCAAATGCCGCACAATATGCCGTTGGATTAATAGATTCAACCACATGACTCAAGATGTCACCGATGTAGCTAAACGGCTTTTGTGTTAATGCCCTTTTGTGAGGTGATGTTTCAAGAAAATTTGACAAGCAAATTCGCTTATTTTTGAGCATCCTTAATCCATATTCTGCACAAAATGCCATCATTACAATGACACCACTTGTTATCTTGATAAACACCACTTTTATATGGTAAAATTATGGCATTCTATAAATTGCAGATTATAAGCTGCTGTGAGAATTCAATGTTTAAGAAAAAAAAATTTTGGGTTAGTGCTGTTTCGGTAGTGCTAGTATTCGCGACGGTGTTTTACTTTATTGGAACACATTTTCAGAAATGGGCTGGCTCAACGCAAAGCGTAAGGACTGTTCACCTTAATAGAGAAGCGTTGGATTACCAAAGTGTTTTAGCCGATTTTGATAACGCAGAACTTACAGTTGATGATAATGTTGCCGATTTTGTCGGCTACAAAACAATAGATGCTTCTATATTTGAAATAATAGATAATTTGAGTTTAGAAGAAACGGAATCCGTTATAGGCGGAAGCATAAGATACCATTTTACATACGATGTTGAGTCGAATGTGGTGACTATCGAGGCTGAAGCTACATTACCAGACGGTCAAATTCTTGTTGATGAAATTAAAGGAGTGGGGTTTTATAACAACTACGGTGAAATTGACGCGGTTATGAATATTGATGGTGAAGGTGTTTTGCTTAGCGAAATGCGAAATGCTGGAATGATTCAAAACTGCGGGTGGTTTTCTAATCTTATTAAAGCTGTCGCAGTAGTAGCCGCGGTAGTCGCCGTTGTTGCAGTTGTAGCGGCGGTTGTTGTTGTAACTGCGGGCACTGCTACCCCTGCGTTAGTTGCAGCAGGGGTTGGTGTTGTTGCTACAACAAGCACTACTGCGATTGCGGGAACAACACTAACCGCCGCCGCTATTGCGGCAGGGGTTGCGGTGGTAGCAACTGCGACAGTGACTATTGATAGCACACTTCAGAACATCGGATATGATGCATCTACAAAAACTTATACCGACAATTCTAAGGAAATTGCAAAAAGGGCACTAACAATTTCAACAGCAACATTGGCGGAAATTACAATGGAGAGTTGTTATTATTTTGCATATTTAGCATCGGATAGATTGGTAATAACTTCTGTTCCTCTCAACTACATAGAGGCATATGCCGTTATAGTTGGCATAGGGTTAATTAAACTAAATAAACTATCCGTGAATTTGTCAACTGCCGTAACGAATTATGTTAAACCTCAGCCTGTAATTGATTTTATAGACTCGTTGAAAGGAAATACAAATATTAAAAAAGATTACTTGGGGATATACACTATTGCAGAAATTGACGCTGCAAAACTTGCCTACGCATCGGGTGCAATTATCAAAGATTCAATCATCACTATGTATTCAGAAACGCACGATTCGACTGTTGGGTCTAAGTATTATTATCATTTTCATGACGCAGGACATTTGATTCATATTTGGTATGGAAACGCTATATAAAGGAGAAATAAAAAATATGCAGGATTGGGTAAAAGAACTATTAGACGCAGAGAACGCTCTGCCAGATGTCATAGAAAACCCCATATATACGCAAATGATGAGAGTGTTAAAAGGCGACAATAGATTGCAATATCATTACTCTTATTATGATCGTTTGATGCACCTATTAGAAGTTTACGTAACCCAAAAGTGTCACTCTTTCCAAATTCGAGCGGACTTATCACCGAGGTTCGGTTTTACCATTGCTTTGTTTGGTGGAGGTGCGGAGTGGTATTTTGAAGAACAAGAAATAAATATTGATTTAATTCGGGAAAAAATATACCTTATGGCAAGTTCGTTATATTTTGCGGAGATGTTTGATGCGGATATGAAACCTTTAGGAAACACAT
>JAITLB010000250.1 GCA_031278175.1 Christensenellaceae bacterium | reverse complement strand
AAGTACAAGGATCCGAATTCTATCTGATTTTCGACCACATTATATGGTTTATCAATCATAGATCCCTTAACATCTACTTTGCTTGGTATAACTGGAACAAACGGATCTAATACTAGCTTTACCTCATTTGATTCTGCATAACCATAACCAAAATCGATCTCTGCATACGTCACTTGCAATAGACTGTATTTGTACTGTTTATTATCGACTATTATATTATTATCGCTTGTCTTATAGTAATTATAGAATTTCACTGTCCTTATTGTATTGCTTTCTATAACACCCCAATCAATTAGCGCAGTACCCGTTTCGTCACTTGCGTCAGAATGCGAGTCATATGGGATAAAAGTTATCCTTTTTAGATCCTGAGATCCTGCAACACTAAATAGCACCTCAAAAGATCTATTCTTTGACGCACCGTCCTGGAAAAATTCGATAAGTGTCATTATACTGTTATCACTAGTCGCAATTCCAAAGTACTCCAATTTAGGCGAGAAAACTCTTATATTAATGGTAACACCTTCAACGGCACCCTTAACAACACCACTTAATGTAAAATCAAATCCTGCTATTGTGAATATATCATCTGTCACAACTACGTCTTTAACATCGCTACCTGCTATTTTCCCGGTAACCGTTTGCCACTCAATTTTAAGATTAAATGGCACTAAATTAGAGTTCCAGTATTTTTTGTAGAGTTCACCTTCTAGTGAATTGAATTCCAACAACTCTGAAATATCTGGTAAATCACTTGTCAAAAACGTGAATGGATTATCCACACTGACACTTTGGTCATCTCCTTTCACCGTAAATGAACGGTCAAATATAATGACATCAATAGAATATTCTTGAATAGCCGTACCACCAAAACTGGTGAAATTGAATTTAAGCGTATAAGATTTTCCTGAATAGGTAGCTTGATCCGTCAAAAATTCAGCCAAATCAAATTTCCCATCGCTAAAAGGACCGTCCGTTATTTCATAAGCATCTACGGCTAGGTCGTCAACTCGGCTACCCGTGTTAAATACAACATTAATAACCGATGGCAATTCAAATGTTGTATCATCATATGGATCTATATAATACGCATCGTCAATTAAAGCAGTTATTGCGGCATCGTTATCATTATAACCATAATTAGTTATTTCTACTTTTTCTATAACAGCTTTTGAAATTATAATATTAAATTGCCCAATGTAGCGATCAGTTGAACCATCATACTTGTAATACGCTGTTAAAGTAAGAGTATCATTGGGGTTTCCATAAGCAGTTCCTAATTCATGCCCCTGATAGCTAAATGGTATCTGTTGTATACTCTGATACGCTCCTCCACTAGCCTTAATATAAAAAGCTAACTCGGAACCTTCAAAGGTGTGTGTAACATATCCGCCTGTGGAACTTTGGAATACAAACGTTGTAGGTTGATTGTATAGATCAAAAACACCATCCCGATTGTATTCGTATATGTTCAAAGTAGCTGTGCTATTTTGATCAAATGTGGCATCTTCTCGAGATATTGTAGCACCAACAAATCTATCTACTTTTATTTTTAATTTGATATCTTGCGTTCTATTATCATACATAATAAGTCTCATAAAACCTATTATTATTTCGGGCGGCTGTAGACTTGTGGACTCAAATGCAGCATTGATTTCTTTCATTATTTTATCTACATCAAACTCCAATTGATTACCTGCTAGCGCATATCCTTCAAGTGGCAACCAGTTAGAAATAAACTTAATAGCATCACCAGAAGTTTGGAATCCATCACGGCTCACTGTGGCACTCGGTTCAATGGTGCTTGGAATTTTACTCGAATCAAAAGTACCAAATGAATAGATATTGCTTACGGTAAGTATGCCGTCTAAAATATTATATTGAGAATTGCCTTCAGCTGCGCTAGCGGAGTAATTATATTCATTGATATTCTTCGATAGAAAACTTAATACTAATGAAACTGTTTCGCTCTGCGGCTGTATTACGTATGATACTGTAAAGCTTTGACCCGTAAATCCTGTCGCGCCAAAGAAATATTGAGAAGTGATATATTGTCGGTTCTTTTCTGAATCGAATCCCACAACTGTCGCTGCAGTGCCGCTTGCTATCCATATTATGTCACTATATGTCACTAATCCGCTCTGTCTGTATGACACGGTGATTTCGTTGGGCAAGTAATATGGTTCATCTTGATACAGCAATTGCGCCATTTCGCCGAACGTTTCGACACCTAGGTTAATAGCATTTGACGATAATACGTCCTTATGTACTTTGACACTAACATCTAAACTAGTAACAGCACTACCATTGCCGATATTAGTTATTCTAAACTTATAAACATGCTCACCCATGTCGCTTTCCATCGCCGACAAGGCCCTGAAAACCGTAGCATCTATTTCGGAAATATTATCTGTATAAATAGCAGAAAAATATGCGTTCTGTGGTGAATCCGAGAACTCAATGTAAATTGAACTCAATGTAGACCTTAGAAAATTATATAATACTAAGTTGCTATGATTTCCTGAAGAATCTACCATGTATTTCCCACCTTCAGCATTAACCAGTGCAAATGGCATTTTTATATCAAATTCTAATGTGCCTTTCATTATATTATTCTCTTCATCTAATGCTACACTAGATGAAACTGTTAGCGCACCTCTAGTAGTCAAATCTCCTAGAGCAGTAAAGCTTATACTTTCAACCACTCTTGCATTAATTTTTATCGGGCACGTCACCACTTGTCGCAAACTGTCGCTATTTTCGTAGATTACACCCTTTAGTATAATTGCAGTTTCTGTCGATTTATAACCTTTAAGCGCGTCTATTACCTCTTTAGCATTTTCCCATTTTACTGGAATTACAATTTCTGAAACTGTTTGAGAATTTTGATAAGATACCCCAATTTGTGTGGTATCAGACTCCAGATTTTTGAGTAAAATTGCACTTTCAACACTAAAAGTATCAATAACCCCAACTTCAGTATTATTGTTACCCAATAAACCATATATTTTGCCTTCAGATACAGTCATATCTAAAATTGAAACATCAATCGAAACTAACAAGGGCAGTCGTCCGATTTCAATATCGCCCGGCAGTCTAACTGTCAATATATAGTTACCACCCTTGTAGTTAAACGTATTCTCATCGACTCTTTTGCTCTCATACATCCAATAAATGTCAACACCATCAACATAGAACGTATCAGCATTGTCAATACCTGAATATTTCACGTCTAGTCTTACTGGAAGTGCTTTGGGATTATACGGATCAATTGTAATTTTATGAGAGCCATCATCATCTTCTTCTACAACCTGAGTGCCCGATTCATCGTAATACATTTTAAGCGATTCGTATGCGCCGTTTGCATTTTCGATAATCATGGTGATTGTCTGTTTTTTACCATCTACATTGCCGATTGTACCCGTTATCTGAACATAAGCTTCTACAGCAAGCATGTTAGTTATATAGATGCCATTTACCATCGGGTGTTTATCCCAAATAATTGGATAACTCTTCCATATTAATTTGCCTGCAAACATCATTTGGAAACTTACAGATGTTGGCATAACGTTTTCAGTTTGGGGTTTAAGCGGATCAGCTATTATATAATCGTTTGTTATATAATTTCCGTTACTATCCTTCCTATATGCTACATCGGATGCTCTCACTAGTTCTGTTATGCTAGCACTTAGATTAAAATCACCATTATTAGTATCAAGTACAGTGTACGCTAATACCGAGTCAGCTACAGGTTGTATACGTCTTGTGGGTGCGCGAACTAGAAGTGAAACAGTTTGCGTGCCTATGAAGTTGTTTATAAACTCTGCGGTATCAATATTGGTGCCTCGCGCTAATGTGTTTATAGTTTCATCTAAGGAGATAATAGATATATCTACAGAAGCGTATTTCCATGCGAATTGAAAATTACCATAATACCCATCACAATAATCATCTAAATTAGCGCCTGTGGAGGTTCCTATGATTCGATAATGTGGAAGCTGATCAGCTGCAGGTTTAAAATATACACGAAGCTGGATTGTGTTGGTAGAAACCTTTGGAATTTGATGTGTAGCACTGTCAATTGAGTCTATTGTATATTCACCAGGTAACTCCCACAAGGTACTACCATCTTCTAGTATATGTATTACTTGTATATAATCAATTTCTTTAGCAACAACAACAACTTCTAGCGCCACAGTCGCAGTATAATATTTAGAATAGACAAAGAACCTACCACCATGATAAGATATCGAATCTCGCTGTGCTTGTGTAAGTTGCCAATCAAATGTTGCTGGATACTTCTCCTGGTTTGCAGTTGTACCAAAATACAGATCCAAATTGTTGTAGGCCGCTAGCGGGTTATACATAATCCATTCATCTTGAGCGTTCGAAGGTTTAGACTCCGCCATTAAGATAGCATATTCATATGGATCTATTTGAATCGAAGCGACAATTGGAACATTACCTATATACTCGTCAACCAAGAAATTTCTGTTTAAGATCTCAATGCCTAAACTAAAACGCATCTCTGCTATACTATCTTTTCCAATGACTATCGTATAATATTTTAATGTAGCACCCGAGGTCAAAGCTCGTATCATGTCGACAGTATATCCAAAATCCTCAATTACAAACTTCTGAAATCCTTTTACAGGTTCTAGAGCAGTCGGATCATCATAGTACACTTCTATCTCTGTTGGTATAGGGTTCTCCGCTATCGGATCAAATTGAAGGGAATCCGCTACTAGCGTTGTTATGTATTTAGTGCCAATTGCCTGATTTTTTATGAGCATTACATACGTGACATCTTGACCAAACAACGTAGCGACTGGCATATATCTATATATACCATCCACTATAATAGACGAGTCACCGTCAAAAGTTAATTTGAAATCATATGGTCCGTCATCGCCAAAATAAACTTGTGCAGTTTGATGCCATTTTGCTTCGTACATCGTTTCAAATGCCAAATCAGAAAGCCGTTCTATAACAGGCAAAACATACATGCTCTCGTCTGCGGCATATGCCCATTGATCGTCTTCAGCAGTGAGTGGTCTAAACGAAATTTTCAATTTCAAGGAGGCGCTCATGTTGGGAACACCGAGAATATCATATATGGGATCATATTGTATGCCACCAACATTATACGGTGACAATCTTGCAACTATCCATTCGGAATTAAGTTCAATAGTTGTGTCTCTACTCAATATATCATATATCTCATTATAATTATCGCCAGTAAAAATATTCCCCGCGCCGCGCATCTCTGTAAAGACGTCAAAAAGCCCAGACCTGGATGCCTTGTATTTGACAGGCTTTTGAACTACACCGCGACTAAAATTCAAATCTCTAAGTTCTATTAAAAAATACTCAGGATCTTCTCTGGATGTGTAAATTTTTATTAAAGGAATTTCCGTCTCGAGAATATCGGCTGCAGTAAATTGAAACACCCCACCTTCATAACCCGCTTTGAGTGTTGGGTTTAACCATATTGTCGCTGTCACGAAATAGTCATCGCCTACTTCCCAAATATCTGCTGATAAATATAGCTTATCATTAATTGTCAACGCAAATGGCGAATTTAAACCCGTATCATCACCTATGAATAACCCTAAAAGACTTGATAAATCGGTTTCCGCTGCGCCTTGCATGTATAGCAAGCCCTCGGTATGTAAGTGCAGAGATGTTGCTGCTTCAAAATCCTTATATAGGCTCGGCTCAAATCCACTTGGCGGTTGCACTTTGAAATTAGTATCTGTTATTCTCTGATTGAATAAGCTAAAAACAAAATAGCGTGTATTAGAATTGTAGAGTGAAATGTTTATTTCGCCTGTTATCAAATCAAAGCCTACTAGCAACTTTAAATTATCAAATATGCCAAGCCCCAAAATCGCCATTATGATTTCTTCATCGACACCGATATAACTAGACAGACGCGATAAAACAGTTGCTGAATAATCACCTAACATCGCTTGCACAAATTCATTATCTATTGTCAATTCATAATATGTTCCGCCGATCGTTTTTGATTTAGCTATAAATATATCCAATCGATCAGTCACTTGTCCTAATCCGCCGATGCGATTAAGAACATCGGTTAGTGTAATGTCATAGGATAATTGCTCTAAAATCATAGTCAGATAGTAACTCATTTCTTTAGCCATATCTAGACCATCAAGTTTGGCTTTGGGGAAACCTAATTCCTCTAGCGCAATACCACCGCCTAAATAGTCTTTCATAAGACCCTCTAGACTAATATACAACAACTCGTCACCGTTATGATTATAATAAAATGATGCTATTTCTTTATCTAAATGATAATAACTTCCTTCTGGCACATTTACGGTCTTTTTTCGAACATCTAAAAGGAATTGATTGGTTTCATTATTTGAAAAATCCAAGTTAGCCTTTAGGTCTACATCGAATGTCTCATTTAACAAATCAACGAACAAAGTTCCTTTTAAGTGTGTCTCACCACTCCTAGATAACCAATATCCATTTGCAGGATCAGATTCCGATGTTCTAATCGGGTTATTATCAGGATCATCTGTGGGATCTAAGGCAATATCCACATGTCCAGGTGTCAAGTCATATGCAACACTCACATAAAATGGGTGAATATTGTCTGTTTGCACACCATCTAGAACAAGATTAATGTTTTTTATCGATCCATCTCGCATCGCCATCTCGAGCGTGTTTACGTTTATTATTCCAACACCAACATTACCTAATTCGCTCAGCTGAAACCCTAAAAACAATTGGCTTAAAACATCCAATTTATCGCCGATGTATCCTTTGATATAACTAGTAAGAAAATCATTAATAGGTTCCTTTATTTTGTCTAATGAAACGTCTGATATACGTATATTCTTGTATGCATCGCTTTCACCATAAACAGCTAGACTTTTTAATTCCGCGCCTGTGATTATTGCACGCATGTAGTTTGCAAAAGAATCAAGACCCATATCGTCTTCTTCTTTAATAAATTCATCCTCTGAAGCAAACATATTCGGGTCGCCAAAAATATAACCACCGACATCAAAAAGCGCAATCAAATCATAAAATATCGAGAACGTGCCAGAATATGTATATTCGGGAACATAATTACGTGATCCGTTTATTTCGTAATACAGCTCACCATCATTATAATAGAAAAAAGTACTGTTCTTTGCATTTGTGTTATCATAAATCTTTAGCAATATTTCGCTATCTTCGTTTCTGGCATCGTCATAATTAGCTTCATATACGATAGTTAAATTGATTGTGTTGACCCTGAATTCGTAAGTCGACACAACATGACGCTTAGTCATATCCGCAATCTCATATGAGGTTGCGACTAGTCCTTTTTGTATCAAATCTGCTAGAGCTACAGCATCGATGTCTGACGGTGTTTTCTCATTATCACCACCAGTAGCATCTGTATTATCGCCCCCCGCACACGCGACCAATGTTAAAAGCAACATTGCTATTATAAAAATGATTAGGGTTTTTCCAAATGTTCTCTTCATACCTATCTCCACAAATCAACAGACCTCTAATTAGCTTTTCTTGACTGCTACAGCAAAGTAATTCACGCAATTATAAGTGCGACCGTCAATTTGGCATTCCATCGCGTATACATAGATTGTGCCTTGTATACCTGCAATATTTTTAATATTGCCATCGTCATCAACATAAGTAGTACTCCATTTAATATTGGATATTTCTATCTCATAAGTGTTTGGACTACTTACTTCTAGTATTTTTTCTACACCAAAATTTAACAAATCAATAACAGCTGAGGTATAAGAGTCGCGATATGGATTAACAGCACCATCATAGGTGGTCGTTTGATATGATACCCTTATATTAAAGCTCGTCACAGATTTCAAGGCATCGGCTTGACTTGCTACTACACTTTGTTGCGTGTCAGGTGACATATCTAAAAACACAGCCATTACAACAAACTGTCGCACAATTTGCTTGCCCTCTATATCGAGCGTAAGAGTTACGTTAACTCTACGTACACCACCTTTCAAATATTGATCAAGAATGGCTTTGCTATTAGCATCAAAGAATTCAGCAGGCCATGCCACACTAACCTCTCCTAACAACACATCAAACAATTCGCCTCTTGTGCCATAGGCACGCGCCACTGTCACAAACACAGGTGATAGCGGATTGACCACTATCGCTGCCTCGCCTGAAACACCTTTACCAACCCACTCATCATACGCAGAGAACTCAAGTTCAGTGACAACAGGCATATCGTATCTATACTTAACAACACCCGAAATAGTTAACTTACTTAAACCTGCTTTATTTCCAAGACTTACAGAAGCGGTAATTTCACTATCGGGATTAGAAGCTAACATATTTAAAGCGGTCATATCCCATATCATATGATAATCGCCTTTACTCATCTCGTGAGGATAAAAAATCTTTGTTACTACTGCCACTGCCGCTTGTGTGCTATTGGGACCCGATGGCAGAGGATTACTTTTCCTAAGTACAAGCTGGAAACTGTTTATTGCTGACGCATTGTTCATCAACGAGAAAATAAATACTTTAGTCGTATCCATTATTTGGTAAGTGTTTTCAGCAACTTCCTTTCTGATGTCTATAAACGTCCATGCTGTAACGAACACACGAATGCGTATCGGTTGTCCCCATAGTCTATTTCCAATATAACCTGTCACTAATCTACCATTGCCTGCTTGTCCCGATGCCGTAATAGCAAAATCGTCAAAATCCCAATCGATGCCTATACTTGTTAGATTAGTCAAATTGTTTGTGGTCCATGCCCCATATTGATAATTCGGACTGGATATAGCATCTGGTAAATCTGCTGCCGTCTCTACAAAAATATCATTGAAATGATAATATGCATTGCTCGTTGTAACATTATCACTAAATGTATCGGTGGTATCCTCGGTTTGCCTACTGTCTGAACTATCAACGTAGGACGATTCTAGTGTCCATTGTGTAATAATTCCATTATAAACTGATAAGTCCAGCACAAGGCTTTGAGAATCAAGACCTGCTGCCGTTAAAAATGCTGTAAATTGGAACTTGTCATCTGTT
>JAITLB010000227.1 GCA_031278175.1 Christensenellaceae bacterium | reverse complement strand
TAAAGCAAACTTGTTTGACGCTATCAGGGCGGTACTTATCGCTCTTATAACCTGTATTGCGCTAACACTGATATTATCTCTTGGGGTTAGGGTAATAGGAATTTCTAATAGGACTATACTGCCTCTAGTTCAAGCAATAAAAATGCTATCCGTTTTGCTCGGTTGCATATTTGGAATAAAATCAAAAACAAACGGAGCACTTAAAGGTGCTATCGTTGGACTAGTTTTCTCTTTTCTTTCGATAATTGCATTTCTAATTATGGGCGGCAAATCATCCGAAATCTCTTACTCTATATCCGATCTGGCATCAAGCGTTGCAGCAGGGATCATATCGGGGGTGATTGCTGTAAATGTAGGGCAGAAGAATTAATGCCTAACCCTAAATGAAACCAGTTATCTAAACTACACAACGCGCAAACTGCAAGCGCACGCAAAAAGCCTTAAATCGCATCCGCGCTTAAGATTTCATCTACACAGACAAATTTATCAGTTTTAAAAAATGCTGACACTTTTATAGTGTCTTTGAGTTTAAAATTCACTTTAAGCTTTACGTTAACAGCTTCTAAAAACTTGTCAACTCTAAGCGTGACATTGCCCGATGCAAGCTTTACAAAAAACCCATCGCTACCCGCATCGATCGCAAATATAGAATCTTTAGCGTTTTTATAACTGCCATCACGTGCTACTACTAAGAGATCTTCTTGTAGCACTTGTTTTAAATCGTTTTGCAATGAAGTGCTAATGTTATCTGATTTGACATAATATTCACTGGCAACTATTTTAAAAGCAAAATTAGGATTCTCTTTTGTATTCCACATCTGTATAAATTCAAGTCCATTAGGAGCGCACTTTGTACATCTAGACAGAAATTCTTCGGGTTCATCGACTTTTAGAGAAGTCGTAAAATACTCGGCAGCACTTCTAAGACCTAGAGGTATTGGTGAAGACAATTTCAATAACGTGTGAGGTATATACCCCGTAGAGTACTCTTGAATAAATCCAGCGCGCTTGATCGTCCTATTTATCGCACGTTGCATGTCGATATGCGACATAAATATAGCCGAACTATCTTTCTTGAATTTGACACTTAGCATAAACACTCGCTCCACAACCAGCACATCCAAATTTACAACCGTCACTTGTCTTAGCTTCTAATGCTAGTCTATACTCTTTTTCTAGAAATGATTTAGTAATACCAAAATCGATGAAGTCCCACGGCAGAATTGCAGACAATGCCATTCCCGACACGTATTTATCTACATTCAAACCACATTCTTGTATGCTTTTAGCCCAAATATCATATTTATATTCGTCAGTCCAGCCATCAAACAAAGCACCATTCTCGTATGCCTTTATTATCAAAGCCGATAATTCTCTACCACCTCGAGCAAATATACCTTCTAGATATGCCATTGAAGGTTCTAACCAACTGAAAGAAACACCTTTAATCTTGCGAAGCGCGTCACGCAATAATTTTTGTCTGCGTTCCATCTCAGGCACTGTTATCTGCGCCACCCATTGAAACGGTGTAATAGGTTTAGGAATAAACACAGCACACGATACCGATGCCGTAAGTCCGCCTCTGCCAGTTGCCTGGAAATATATATCTTTAATATGCCTTACGGTTTCAGCTATTCCTAAAACGTCCTCGTCAGTTTCTGTTGGTAGTCCTATCATGAAATACAATTTAACAGACGTATATCCACCCTTAAATGCATTTGACATGGTTCTATCAATATCTTCATCGGTAATGTTTTTGTTTATAACATTGCGTAACCGCTGCGTTCCAGCTTCAGGCGCAAACGTCAGACTAGCTTTACTAGCCCACTCTGTAATTTCATCTGAAAAACTATCTAACCTCAAACTAGGCAATTGCATTTTAACTCTCTTCTGCGCAGCTAACTTAGACACGCGGCGCAGTGCACCTTTAATATATGGGTAATCGCCAGTAGACAGGCTGGAATATCCTAATTCTTCAGTTCCTGTATTGTTAATAAGGGCTTCGGAAATTGCTACAACAGTATCCTCAGATCGCATTCTCATCGGTCGATATATAAAGCACGCTTGACAAAATCTACAGCCCGCGTAGCAACCTCTAAAGAGTTCAACTACAGGTCTATCGTGAACAGATTCGACGTTTGAGACAATAGGATTTATAGGATAATATGCCGTGTCGAGGTTTTGTATAACAGCCTTTTTGACATGTCCAGTCGTTATTCCATCTACCACTTTCATGCGCTGTGGCGCATACACACCATCTAATCGGCTAGCTGATTCAATTATTTTTGCTTTGTTATTTTTATGAGCTATTAAAATTTTAGCTAGTTCTACAATGAGGTCTTCACCATCACCAATACACACGATATCAAAAAAATCCGCATAGGGTTCTGGATTGGCAGAACACGGTCCTCCTGCCATTAGGATCGGGTAGGTGTCATCTCTATCTTTTGCGTAATATGGAAAACCTGCTAGGTCAAGCATGTATGGAATATTAGTATATGATAGTTCGTACTGCACGCTAAAACCTATTGCATCAAATTCAATAAGTGGTTTTTTAGTTTCAATAGACATAAGAGGTATACCATTTTGCTTTATCGCTAGGCCAAAATCTTTAGCTGGCGCAAAGCAACGCTGGCAAACAACATCCTCCATCTCGTTTAAAATACCATATAGGATTTTAACACCGAGATTGCTCATGCCTATTTCATATAGGTCTGGAAAAACCATACAAAAGTCTACTTTGTGAGGTTTTGTCATGTCAGGGACATTATACTCTCCACCGACATATCTACCAGGTTTTTCAACAGTATATAATATATCCTCAAATTCTAATCGCGACATTTGATCCACGCAATATTAACCTGTTCTATTAAACACTGCGCGTCTGCGTGATCGCATCGAATGAGCAAAGCTTTGCACATACACCACAACCTACACAATGCTCTTTTGATATACGGACAAGGTCAGAATTGAATATCGCTGGACATCCGATCTTCAAACAAGCTTTACACTTTTTGCATTTGTCGCTGTCTACTTTATATGGGGCTGGATATTGCTTGCTAAGTAGCGCACAAGGTCGTTTCGCGATTATAACACTTACACCTTTCTTTGACATTTCTTCGCGCAAGGTTTTCTCTAGTGCAACTAAATCGTAAGCATCTACACTCACAGCACTTGTCACACCACACGCTAATACTAATGCCATTAAATCGAGCTTGTTTGTAGCTTCGCCTTTCAATGTTATGCCTGTCGCTGGGTTTTGCTGATGCCCCGTCATCCCTGTAATTGAGTTATCTAAAATAACTATTGTGGAATCACCCTTATTATACACAGCGTTGATTATACCCGTCACACCACTATGCACAAATGTAGAATCACCAATTACTGCTACAACTTTTTTCGATACAGGAGATCTTGCCTTGTCAAACCCGTGCGCCATGCCGATTGATGCACCCATGCAAACGCACATATCAAGAGCACCGAGTGGTGGCGCTGCGCCGAGAGTATAGCAACCGATATCACCCGATACAACGGCACCGATTTTTTTCAGGATATAAAAAACTCCTCTATGCGGGCAACCTGCACACATCACAGGTGGACGATTGGGAGACTTGAACTCGTTTATCGGTGCGCTCTTATCATATAATCTAGCTCTAACATAAGCCACTGACAGTTCGCCTTGCGTGCCGAATATATCTTCACCTCTGCATTTAATTCCTGCGACCTTAAGCTGGTTTTCTATAAATGGGCCTAATTCTTCTGCTACTATTAATTCATCGACACTACTTGCAAACTTACGTATAGCCTCAAGTGGCAATGGATAGACAAAGCCCGTTTTGAATAATGAGGCATCGGTCGCTTCCTTGACATATTGATAAACTGCACCTGCGCATACTATACCGATCTTTTTGCTTCTTTCTTCGATTATGTTAGTAGCTGAACCGTTGACATCAAACGCTAATTTGCGCTCTCTGGCATCTACCACCACGCGTCTACCGCGCGCTTGTGATGGCATCATTACGTATTTTGAGATATCTTTTACATACACACTATCTGCGCGCTCTGATCGTCGATCTTCTTCTACTATGCTTTGACTGTGCGCAACACGCGTAGTCAAACGTACCAATACAGGTGTATCATATTCCTCGGATATTTCGTATCCCAATTTAATAAATTCTTTTGCCTCCATGCTATCCGACGGCTCAAGCATTGGAATATGGGCTGCAACTGCATAGTTGCGACTGTCTTGCTCGTTTTGCGAGCTATGCATCGATGGATCATCTGCTACTACTAGAACAAATCCGCCATTAACGCCCGTATACGACGCTGTAAACAACGGATCGGCAGCTACATTGACACCTACATGCTTCATGCATGCCATCGATCGTACGCCCGCTATAGAGGCACCTATCGCTGTCTCTACTGCTACCTTTTCATTCGGGGCCCATTCACAATATATCTCTTGATATTTTGCGGCAAACTCTGTGATCTCCGTAGACGGAGTGCCTGGATATGATGAGATCACTTTTACGCCAGCTTCATACGCGCCACGCGCAATAGCTTCGTTGCATAGCATTAATCTTTTAATTTTACCCAATGTGTCCTTCTCCTCCGCTATTTGCTTAAATCGCGGTTATCGTGTACTCTTTGACTCTTGCCCTCATATCTCTTTAATGATAATGGTTCAGCAAGTTTTACTACTACATCAATCTGCAGTATAGTCTTTAAATTGTGCTTAATTTTATCTCTTAGTTTGTTCAATTTTTCAAAATCGGTTAACAAGGAACCGTCTGCTACTTCAACAACGACTTCTAAGCGGTCCATGTAATTATCGCGTGTCACTATTATCTCATATTGACCACCAACTTCAGGCATGTTTAATAAAACACCCTCTATCTGTGACGGGAATACATTGACACCACGAATAATAAGCATGTCATCTACTCGACCTCTAAGCTTAGACATCCTAACGGTAGTCCTCCCACATGCGCATCGCCCATAATCTAGTGAGGTAATATCTTTTGTCCTGTAGCGTATTACTGGCATTCCAAATTTGGTAAGTGTTGTTAAAACTAATTCGCCATATTCTCCCTCTGCCGCATCTTGTAGCGTGTCGCTATTTAGCAATTCAGGATAAAAATGATCCTCATTTATATGCATTCCACATTTTGCAAGACATTCGCCAGACACACCAGGTCCTATCAACTCTGACAATCCATAATTGTCATTTGTGAATATATTTAACTTGCGCTTGATTTCGGCATGCATAGCTTCAGTTGAAGCCTCCGAACCGAATAGACCTATACGAAGTTTGAAGTCACGGATATCATAACCGAGTTTTTCCAACATCTCGCCTATATGCAGAGCATAAGATGGAGTTGACACTAACACGGTCGTTTGCAGATCTTTCATCAGCATAATTTGACGCTCAGTATTGCCAGAACTCGCAGGGATTATGGCAGCACCCAATTTCTCGCATCCTTGGTGCATGCCTAGTGCGCCTGTAAACAGTCCGTATCCGAATGAGACTTGCACAATATCACTGGAGTGCACACCAGCACTAGCAGCAAGTCTAGCACAACAATTCGTCCACACTCGCATATCATCTTTGGTATAACACACTACTGTAGGTTTTCCACTAGTCCCACTTGATGCATGGATGCGACTTAATTGTGTGGTTGGCACTGATAATAAACCATATGGATAATTGTCTCTTAGATCAGATTTTTCAGTAAACGGAATTCTCTTTATATCGTCTAATCTTCTAATAT
This sequence comes from Christensenellaceae bacterium, assembly GCA_031278175.1. Lineage (GTDB taxonomy): Bacteria > Bacillota > Clostridia > Christensenellales > DTU072 > JAITLB01. The sequence goes on along the minus strand of JAITLB010000227.1, from coordinate 18,077 downwards.
GAGTAGGATGAAATCTCGCTTTGGCATATTTTTGTTTGTAAAATGGTATTTTCTCATAGGCAAAAGTAACGATTTTTTTTAATCGTATCAATTGCAATTCACGAAGCTCTTCGCGTGGCATCGTTTCTATTCTTTTATCGTAAATCATCTAAACTATCCTTATACAGCTTTTACCTAGTTAAGATCGTCTAACACTCTATTTATACTCAAATCTATATTATATAATATTATATTATCAATTCAATCTGTCGCATTGTTTGCGTTAAACATGTCTCACGTGTGTATATGCTATTTTTTATTCTTTTTAGCGTTGTCTTGCCTGTCTCTATTTATGAGGCAACCAGCTATAATAATATCTTTTTCATCTGATGTTGTAGCATCTATATATAACTTTATATTATATATTTTTGAATCTCTTACTACAATCGCATCGGACGATCCTGAATACAATCCGTCACTAACTTTGTCTACAACAATATAGTCGCCCTTTTTGAATTCGAACTTCCCATCAAAGCGATACGGCAACATGCCCCAATTAATCAAGTTAGACCTGTAACGCTTTGTTGCGTATTCAATTGCTATGTTAGCTATACCACCTAATACTCGCTGACATGATGCAGCTTGCTCTCTAGCACTGCCGTCACCAGGTTTTTTTGCAACTATTACACTGCCGATAGAGATGCTATTGGGTTTAATGTCGGTCTTTTTCAACACGCTGGTATACTCAGCAGTTAAATTGCCCGTCTCGCGCCGTGTCTTTTCATCTTTAAATATCGATTTTGCAAATTGAACATACTCTGGGTCTTTCCTGCTCAGTGTAAATTCTGCTAGTCTAAGCGGGTTGGATCTATATGAAGATGTCTCACCCGATGGAATAAGTTCATCAGTAGTTGTGACTTCATCATTAATAACAGTAGCCACTTTCATTATTATAGTTTCCGCTAGCGGTAATTGCTCAGGCCAATCAGCAATATTAGGGCCATACACCAATTCGCATTGAGGATCAGGCTTTAGGGTGCCATTATAGACCTTGCCTTGATATACACTCTTGTCAAACTCAAATGGCGGTATGCTTAAATCATATTGAATGGATCTAGCAGATGTAATAACACCACCAGCTGCAATTGACGCGGCGATGCTACGAGCATCCATTAAAGCGACCGAGGCAATTTGCCTATCAGATGGTTTGCTCCCCTCTCTAGACGGGAAATTGCGTGTGGTGTGTCTAATCGATAATCCATTATTTTGTGGCACATCACCAGCACCAAAACACGGGCCACAAAATGATGTTTTCGTGACAACCCCTGCCCTAGTTAAATCAGCTATAACACCTTTTTTAAGCAAGTCGAGATATATCGCTTGCGAACCACAATACACGCTTGCTGGAATAGTAGTGCCTTTGATGCCCTTTAAAATCCGTGACGCTTCGAAGATATTATCATAAGTGCCTCCAGCGCAACCTGCAATTACTGCTTGATCTACCTTGATCATTCCGTCTTTGGTGATTTTCGAGGTCAAATCAAATGTGCTAACATTTGTGAGCTTGCGCCCATCTTCGCTATATTTTGCTAGAATCTTATGCGGAGCATATAGCAACTCATCGATCTCATATGCCTCGCTCGGATGAAATGGCAGTGCTATCATTGGATTTATGCTAGATAAATCAATTTCTATACAACCATCATAATATGCACCATCAACTGGTGCCAGCTTTTTGTATTCCTCGCCACGACCATGTGCATGTAAATATGCTTGCGTCTGCTCGTCAGTTTCCCATATCGAAGATAGGCAAGCGGTCTCCGTTGTCATAACGTCTATGCCGTTTCGAAACTCTATTGGCAAACCTCTAACACCTGCACCGACAAATTCCAAAATCTTGTTTTTAACAATGCCAGCTTTAAAAGTCTGGCGTATAAGTGCTAATGCTACATCTTGAGGTCCTACACCGCTACGCAATCTGCCTGTCAAATGAACACATATGACATCTGGATTTGATATATCATACGTCTGTCCTAATAACTGCTTGACTATCTCGGGTCCGCCTTCGCCTATTGCAAGAGTCCCCAGCGCACCATAGCGCGTATGACTGTCGCTACCTATTATTATCTTTCCACAACCTGCAAACATTTCGCGCATATACGTGTGAATTACGGCAAAATGCGGTGGTACATATATGCCACCATATTTTTTTGTAGCAGAGAGTCCAAAGACATGGTCATCTTCATTTATAGTGCCGCCGACCGCACACAAACTATTATGACAGTTAGTCAATATATATGGAATCGGGAATGATTTAAGTCCGGCAGCTCGCGCCGTCTGAATTATCCCAACATAAGTTATATCATGTGATGTGACGGCATCAGCCTTGAGACGCAGGTTGTTAGTGTTTTCTAAACCGCCTACATTATGTGCTGCAATTATTTTATATGCTATTGTTTTTTTGCGTGCTTCGTTTTTGTCTATACCAGGATCTGCATCACAAATGCCATTACAACTATGATAAATTACCCCTTCGTTCTTTATTCTTAGCATGAATTCTCCAATCTTTGTGCTAAAAAGAGCGTTAAGTCTTTATCTGAAATTTAGAAAATAGCACTAAAATTGATAAAATACACTCTTTAATACATATAATTATATCATCTATAGCAACAATTGACAATTATATTTAGTATTATGCTTTGTTTTATACAAGATGTTAACCGCTTTACATTGAGCGTCGCTCTCAATGCAAAGACTCAAATAGATGTCAGAGTCGAAAAGACAAACGATTTTGCTTTGGTCTAGGGCATTATGCAAACAATTACAACTCTAAGACAACATCATATGTTGATAGTCGCATCTGGTATCTTTTGATAATCGCTAATGCCATTGCTCATCTTAATATTAGTTATTGAGACACGGTGGATGGTAGTGTTTGCAAACTTCTCGACATTTAACTGTATAAGACTGCCAGAAGAGGTGACCTTGTATTCGCCTAATGAATACAAAACAACTTTTAATATATCATCACTATAGGTGCATTGAATATCAAATCCTGAACCCGCTAGCGAATCTCCAGATATGAATTTTACACCTGACAAATACATTGTAAAAGATGTGGCCCAAACACCTTCGCTTACACGCTCAACATTCTTTGTCTTAATAATAATTTTGTCATCCGATGTGCTCTCCGCACTCAACCTAAATGGTGTGTCTACATCAATATCCGAGAATACATTATACGCTACCTCGGTTGTAGCACCGTCATAGCTGATTAGCATTTTTTTAGATTCGCCCGTTATATGCGAATCAAAGCCAGATATCATCGCTCGATTAATAGCAATCTCAATACTGCTAGATGCCGAATACCAAACACGCATTTTGGCTTTTGCTAAATCCAATTCTTCGTCTAGATCATATGTTTGCTTAAAAGACCCCTCTGCTATTTCAAGTTTTATTGCACCTTTCGATTTGCATGCAACAAGAGTAGTCAATGCTATTGCGATTATTAATATGTTTATCAGTATTTTATTCACCATATACTATTATACTCCTCCTTCGTATCAATACATCGGGAAGGAGTGTCGATGCACTTGTCTGCTGCCCTGCCGCTTGTTTCTTCTCAGCTAATTTCTTAGCCCAGTTAACTAAATCTGTCAGTGTAAATGTTTCATTAGCATCAAAATCTGTTATCGCTTTGTTTCCTGAATTCTCAAGATAATGTTTAGCTAGCTCGCTTAAATCGGAGTAGTCAAATACACCATCCAAGTTGGCATCGCCAGCAAACCAAACACGGTATTCTCTTATCACTAACCCAGCCTTATTTACTAATGCCATGCGAGAACCTATTTCGACAAAGTTGTTTGCGTATGAAGTACTCGCTATCACTTGACCATCTGGTGTCTTAAGCACTAAATCCAAATAAACCGGCGTAGAAAACGCATTGTATAAGTCCAAATAAGTCAAATCCTCTGAAATGGCAATTGTCATATTAACAGTGCTTTGTCTAAGTGCTGAGTCTTGTGTGTTAAGCAAGGTGTATTCCGATTCGAGCTGACTTACCGTTACGGTGTATGACACACTCTTCCCTGCTTTTGTTAATATAACTTCCTGAGTGCCATGTATTAGCGGGTTATACGCAATTGCAAGATTTGATAGTACTAAAGTGTCATAATACGTACTCTTTTCACCATTCAAATAGACTATTTCTACTGTGCCACCGCTGAAATTTAATGCCTCACCATAATGATAATCTTTCTTTGTAGGTGCTTTTGTTATTACTATTGAAACTGGATCGTTGTTTACACGCACTGTAATTGTCACTGTAACTAAAGTCTTTGGTCTAACCGAATCTACGTAAGTGACAATCAATTGTTGCGTTCCGATCAATTGAGCATTATAATTTGTCGTGTACCCCGCTGTATTAGCTTTTTTCGGATTGATAACTGTTTGAGTGCCATCCGCATATATGCCCGTTACATATATATCTAGAGGCGCACCGTATTTATATTCAGTCTGCGATATATCGTCAACCGATAACGCGGCAATAAAGTTTTGCGCTTGCACTGAAATAGTCGGGAAATATAAATTGAGTGGTGTATACATTAACGCCAATTTTTGCAATGTCAAGACATGCGGGTTGTATTGTGGTGAAAGCGAAAAACGCTCTGGGGTGTATTCAATAATATAGGTAAATCCCGCGCGTGTCGTTATTTTAAATTCTATTGAAGTCTCAAAGTCATAACCGTATGGCACAAGAAAAATGCTCGGTGGTGTTGTTGAAAATTCAACTAGCAATTCTGCATCAACAACCGTTATAGCAAATGAGCCTCCATTTTCTAAACCTTGATAGATGCCGTTATACTGAAAATTGACTGTTTGAGGTCCTAGTATAATTGTATTTGCGGTGTATGCTATCTGCTGTGAGATATCAAGATCACTTCCGTATGCCATTTGCGCGATTGCTGTAACACTAATCGAGTCACCATATAAGATAAGAGACGGGCAATCTAGTGTAACATCTAGTATATAATTAACTATTTTTATTTGCGTTGCGTAAGTTCTACCTATGTATGACACCACAAAACTCTGCTCAACACCCAACAGCGTTGGGTTGTAGGTCATCATTTCTTTTGTAGGTGTCACTATATACTGCTCATAACTTGGGTTTGTTGGTATTACTCTCAGTTTGATATCTACGGATTCTCCGTACTTGTATACACCAATATTCCCGATAAGTTCTCCTGTAAATTCTAATATAGCCTTTGCTTTTATCTGAATTCTCTCTAGCTCCTCAAAGCGTTCATCTTTGCTACTCAATACATTGATGACAAGTTGCGGGGTGCATTCGCTTAATATGGAATTGTAATCCAATAATTCATACCATAAACCCTGTGCCTCATATCTAGATAGATCCATTGAAGTGCCATTCACAAGGAGAGTCACTACTATGTATGGATTATCGGCATTCGGAACATATCTGAATACATCGTTTTCATCAGCACCTGATAGTTCAATTTCAATTGTCGGTAAATTGATTGTAACATCCTTAGAGTCTTTATGTGTTATACCCGTTATCCCATCATAATATGACAATACAACCTCGCACACACCTACCACATTACTGTTGAATCCAGTTATTTTAGCATCGGATGTCGGGATATCTAATATAGCACCCGATAGCATCGATGCGAAGAAAATACCAGGATGTTTAAAGTTCTCCCAAAACTCATATTTTGTGTCTAAAATATTAGCGTCAATAGAGGAAACTGCATCATTTACCACTATTAAGTATTGAATTTGATAAAGACCATCACCATAAGCTATTTGAGCTACTAGTTCGGATATCCCTATCGAGTATTTGTTATATCCGCTAACCTCACTCGTCTTAAGCGATCGCTCGTGTGTGGCTCCTGATGCGAAAAAAACGGTCACTATGCCGTCTTGTGTTGAAAATTCTTCGCCGTATATAAATTGGGTCTTTGGCATGTTCGATAATGCGACTTTTTCTACATAATCTATGACGTTATATGTCAATTGAAAACTAAAACCTAAATATGAAACTGTGACTACCTTACCAGTACCTAAGACAGATGAGTCAAATCCAGTTATACTTAAGGTAGGTATATCACTTAGATTAGATATAGTCTGTCCATATGAAGTAGTTAACCTGATCTGCGATCCACTCAAATCAAGAGGCGTACCGTATTTGTACGTCAGTTTGCTGGGTGCAGCAACTAGTTCTATATCCAATATTTCGGTTGAAATTAAAACTGAACATGTGCCAGTAAAATTTAGGTTTTTTGAAGTGTCTATATAACTAAATCCGACTGTAATAATACCAGCACTATCTCCAGCGCTTAAAAGACCCTCGCTTGAAATTTCGCATTTCGTTGGATCTGATATCGTCCATGCTAAATTAGTATATATTATATACGCGCCGATCGGATCAGCTGAGAGCGCCAACAATATACTTTCTCCAGCTTTTACTGTATACGTGTCGGATGCAAAAGCCATAGCTGTCGGTGTTATCTTGACTATAACCGCTACCGTTATTGTGTCTATCACCCCACTCTGGTTTGACATAGCAGTTATAACGGTTTCACCAGGCGCTATCGCTGTTATTCTACCTGTAGAATCCACTACAGCTACCGTCTCATTAGACGAGGTATATATTACGCGCATATATGTGGCTGTAGTGGGGTATATATTAAGAGTAGTAGACAAACTACCACCAGGTTGCAGTTCACAATTTGTAATGCTAAAAGCTACACTTGTGACATTCACATACTCATCATATAATAGATTTTCTATATCTTCATTTGTGTTATACGCATCATTTCCTATGCCTGCAAATACGACCGTCCCATCCATTCTAAGAAAAGCGCCGTGCCGTTCACCAGCAGCAACTCCTATAATGTCTATTAGTCCAGAGACTGAGCACTGGCCCCACGAGTTTGAGCCGACTGCGATGACATGTCCGTCATATGTCAATCCATACATAAAGTCAGTGCCCGCTGCAATCTTTTCAATGCCTGTTAGAGACTTCAATGTGTCAGATCCTACTAATACACCTGCTATAACTATGCGCCCATCGTAAGTTAATCCAGCTGTAAAATTCGATCCTGCCGCTATGGCTTTGATCCTAGACCACTCACTCGTGTTAAGTTTGTCGCCTGTTTCGCCAGCTGTAACAACACTTCCATCTCGCCTTAGCCCTACTACATGCCGTGGTCCGGCTGCAATAGCTATTATATCCTGCCATTCCGATGTCTCAAGTTGCCCTTTATTATTAAGACCAGCAGCCACAACCGTGCCATCAGAGCAGAGACCGTATGACGTGTACTGACCTGCAGCCACATCAATTATATCCGTCCAATCGCTAGTGAGTGTTTCTCCATAATAATTGGTTCCAACCGCTTCCACTTTTAAATTTTCGTATACCACTAGCGTGTGAGTAAGCCCTATCCCTAGTTTTACCGCTTTTGCGGAAAGATCTGCTAGTGCCCATTGCCCATAAGACATTTCAGACGCAATCGCAACACTTCCATCGAAGCGGATGCCCGCAGTTGTTCGAGCACCTGCATATATCGTTGGATAAATTTGCATGTTAGTAGACTTAATCTCATCCCAGCTCAACTCTCGCGATTGTACACTCTTTTGGAATACAACTCGCGTGCGATCTGCGTCAATTATAGTAACAATTGCAAGAACAGGTGCAGCAGTTGATATAAATTCGCCTTTGCTAAAAACAGTATAAACAATGCCACCTTTATCATTTACGATAAACGGCACTAGAAAGTCACGCTCACCGCTACCGTAAGCGTCTTCTAATCTTGCCATTTTTGCAACATTTGTCGCGAGAATAGTACCAGTATCATCTTTTAGAGCAACTTCAATACCAGCAATAGTTGTAAAATCAATATTATCTAGTTCTACTTCAACCTTAACACCAAAGTATGTATCGTCTATGTAGTTAGCTTCTTTAATTTGTACACTACCATCAAAATGACCATCTTCAACAATATCCGATGAGTTTAGTCGCACGATGAAACCTACGCTCTCTGCATCTATATCTACGGTTTCAATGCGTATACCACTGTTTGTGCCATCTGCAAAATATAATGCGCCGTAGTCATAACTAGAAGCTCCCGAAAATTTCCCGACCGCTGTAAAATACTGGTTATTGGGTGACAATCCAGCATAGACTAAATCATCCCTACTTTTTTGATAAGTGGCACCGCTTGCGACAGACGGTCTAAACACGTATAGCTCGTCAGGGTTGTTTGCGTCTCTATATTTGGCATCGAGATTGCCATTTGTTGCGGCTTCGTTTATTCTGTACACGATTAACCCCGTTGTCGATAGCATCGCGTCATATGGCGATGATACACTAGGATTTCTGTACTCAGCCATAAAATACTCGCCAGCTCTACCTGTCGGGATTTTGATTGCTAAGATGTCGCCTGTACTTGATGTAGTGACTGGCTTTAATCTATATGCACCTGAGCTTGTAACAGTAATTATTCTTTCATCGGCGATGCCGCCAAAATATTTATGTCTTGTATATACGAGTGGATATTGTGGTACAGTGTGATTTGTGGCCATTAAATCGAGATCGCCAACAGGCACAAAATCGTTTGTACTATGATAGAAATCAGGAGCACCTAATACATGCCCGAATTCATGGCAGACAACGCCATAATTAAAGTCACTTACAAAATTAAAAGTGTATTTCGCTACGTCATACCCATTTATTTGTGGAACATCGTTACCTAAACTATTGTTAACTAATTCTAGATTCCACGCATGGGGCCATAACAAGGCACCGTGGACAGCACTATCTGCACCACTTAAAATAAAACTTACTGAATCAACATTGCCATCGTCATCTACATCTATATCATAATCCGACAAATCACCAAAGCGATTCTTTACTGTGTTTACCGCATTTGTCAGTAACTCTGACTCTCGCGATGCGCGGTTGCTACCCGATACAGCATAATACGATCGCGCTTTACCGTCTTGATATATATAACTAACTGTACTGCCAGAGTTCGGCAATTTGCTTTCAAGCTTTATATATCCGTCAGTTATATCAGAATAATAATCACGCATTGAATTATCCGAAGCATTGAGCCTAGTTGCGACAGTGCTGTCTGCTAGCGCTGCAAGCTCGGATTTTAAAGATGATTCACCCGCAAATGTTATGAAAATGACTAAGTTGACGATTTCTAATGTGCTTGATGGATTACTGCTAGTTAAGGCTTCTGCATTATTAATATTTTCTAGAATCCCTTCTGAGTGATCTGGCAGAGGCAATTCAGTTAACAATTCAGCATTGAGCGCGAAATCTATATCGTAGCGCGTTACGCGCTCAACTCTATTTATCGCGTTTTTGCTAGCATATAGATCTACACCCGATGATACGACCTTTCCTTTTTCGTTTATAATTGCATAACTAAGCCCAAATGAATCTGCGATTAACATGAATCCTTGTTCGTCATGATAATATTGAAAATTAGATTCACCACTTTGCAAAACCTCATAGTTTCTACCCGCTATACTCAATTTTCGTGCGTAAGTATATGTGCCAAAATCTTGCGTCCCATCGACATTTTTTGGCCAGCTTGTTGTAGTGAGTGAAATGACAACAAGCATATACGCTAAAATTAAAATTGAACTAAAAAGCAGTCTTTTCTTCATATTATCCATGTTTTTTATCAAAATAGATTAATAGTCTTGGCGAATTTAAATTGGCATTTTTAGCACATATGCGCACCTAGTATAATACACAAATTGCCAGTTGAGCTTAGATTTGCAGTGTCTAATGCATGCTCAAAATTGATAATCACCTAAAAACAGGTATACTAGTCATGGATGCTCAGTTTTTATCGCTATTTAAGTCTTTTGTAAAACTATCTTGTGCTTTCTAAAGTACAACTAGCAGCAAACAAACCCTTTTATCTAGATTCCAAAAACCAAAACTCCTAAAATGTCAGCTAGAAAACCTAAGTTCTGTTTAGTTATTATATCATCCTCGCATACTCGCTTTTTATAGAGATTAGTTTAACTTGAGTCTAATAGCAATAGACTACTGTAGTAGAAATCTTATTACACCCTGCAAGGCAAAAGCGGAAATCGCTTTTCCTGTGTGTCAGGTTTTACCCTGACACACAGTGCCTTACGTTATGCTACTATATCGATAGCAACAACTATTCTAGATGCCGCATAATTCGATTCGGTAAATGGTAAGAAGTCGAGCACAATAGTATAACGCTGGTTGATAGTACTAGTATCGATACCAGCTATGCCACCATTTACTATCTGACCAAAATTCATTATACCACTCTTTGCATTAAACGACCAACCACCGCCAGTGCGCGCTGTCTTGTATACAGTTGCCACTTGCCATGGCAATGTGTACACAAAATCGATCTGCCATGCATTGACCTGTGTTGCTCCAATTCCCGCGAATCCACCCTCTTCGTACGCAGGTCGCTCCGCGCGCACATTGATGACAGGTAGCGCAGTAACATCAAACTTCGTGTTAACTTTCAATGAAATTATTAAAGACTCTTCTTGTATACGATGCTGACCCGATTGTGTTGCAGTTGGCGCAAATCTAATACGACTAGTTGACCAGTCTAGTGTGCCATTAGCTAGAGTTTTAGCGTACATCTTAGAAGGATACTTCCATACAGCAGAGCTTAGACTCGGCTTAAATGATTGATAAGCATAATCGTAATCTGGGTGATACAAGTAAGCAGGTTGCGTGCTAACGTTATTAACTGTTTGACTACCACTATTTGATGTGTATGCTACATCTGTATCGTCATATACTACAAAATAAATTTTACCGCCAGCCTCGCCATAAGAACTCGGATATGCCCTCACGCTATCGGTTTGCCATTCAATATATCCAACATCGACATATTTAGCACTATAATCAGCATGATCTCCTGGGTTCCTTGCTGATGAGAACACATCAGTACCAGAAGCACTAGTTACCTTAGTAATATTATTAACTTGAACTGATGTTTTAGCATTTTGGTCCGCGCCTTCGTTAACGTTATAGATAGTAATTTGACCTCCGTTGCCAGCATATGTAACAGGTATTGGATCGCTCGTAGCGCCTCCTGCAAACAATTGCTGTACAGTTTGCGGCAAATCGTAAGTCGTGGTATTAAACTCGTTTCTTAATGTCACCACCGTCGGTATTGTCTGATTGACCCAAGCTGCTACGCTAGCATAGAATGCCCATCTAATTTCTTGACCGCCTTTACCACCTAATATAAGTGTAGCGTACTGTATAACTCCAGATTCATCGAAATTTACATCTTCGAAATTCCACTTGTTGTAACTATCATAGTATGTTCCACCCCCTGATATGCCCTCAAACGTGTACTTGTTGTCTTCATTATTATTGAATGTTATTGTGTATTTAGAATTAGCAACAGTATTGAATGACTCAAGAACAACATTTGTTTTTATAACCATCGCTGTGTTTGCATGTGGGAGCAAGATAATTTGTTCTTCATAATATGTCCTTGCAGTCTCATCAAACAATATGTCCTCATTTAGTTTCCATTCAGTGACATTGAAATTAAACGAGAAACTTTGATAGTCCATGTCAATTTGGAACGAACTCGTAGTTTGAGCTTTGTTATAATAAACATATGCAAAGTTAGAGCTAGCGTTCGTCCAGAACAGATCTATGCCTGCATACGCTGTATACGAATTTATATTGTTTATATCAAAGACATCGTACCTATCCGACACATATATTGTTACCTTGTCAGGTAGAGGTATGCCGCCCATCGTAATGAAATAATACGGACTCGGTATGCTATATGAATAGTAACCTGTCGTTGCATCCGAGTTATGTATGATTTGCCCGACTATATTATATTCAGCGGCAATCCAATCAATATAATCTAAATACTGACCGACATATGCGCTTTGTTCATTAGTGACATAAGCCTTTATACCTTTGATATATTGTTCTTCGGCTAGAACTGTTATTTTAGCATTTTGTCTGCCAGCTAAACCCATAGCAAAGCCTGGGACAGTCAAAATAAACCTAATATCACCACCTTTGTAAGAGAGCGACCTGGAAACATCTAATTTGAATGTCATATTCAACGCTTTGTCTGTGTCAGTTAAATATTGAGCATACGGCTGCGTTGCTATATTACTTGCGTCAAGTCCCAACATAAACTTAATATCATCACCTTCATTAAATGTAAGTGTAACTTCTATGTTTTCCTGCTTAAATAATTCCTTAGCAAGCGCCGCCGACAAGTCACCATCGTTTATGAAGTCATAAGGTTTGATTTTTAATTCACCTGTCGCATATTTATTATCCTTAAATATTTCGGTGAACGTGGATGTAACCGTCCTGTTTAATACTTTTACAGGATAAGTTATTTGTTGCGGGAAGCTTCCGCTCTGCGTTTTTACTGTTGCGGTAACTGTATATCCAGCACCACCTCTATATGTAACGCTTACGGCTTCGTCATCCCATTCTACTTTAATTTTGCTATCAGCTTGACCAGTGTACGTAGCACTTGTCGCCAACACCGCATTGCCGCCTGCAAATGCAGGCACAAAACGCACTGTTGCTGTTTGTGGATAATACGTGCCATCGCGAGGATATGGCAGATATGGGTCTATAATAAAGCCCTTAATGTCGGTCACATCTTCACCTTTAATTGTGCCATATGTTCCACTTGTGGTTTCACTTTCATCAAACAGAGTAGAAATTGTGCGATCAATATACGTAATCGGTATTATAATCCGCTGCAAGCCACCATATTCGTTCCCGATATCAGCATACAACCGCGATAATCCACCAGTATAGTTGACACTGCCTAATCTCTTATCTCCTTCAAAGACATAGAATATATCCTTGCGATCGTATTTAACAGCGATTGAATATTTGTTTTCTGGGTCGCTCTTGCTCTGTGTGTTTATGTCCACCGTCCCCTCGCCGGTTCCTTCAGGTGAGGTTTTATATGTGGGATCTATGCCATATGGATCTACAATCTGCGGATCAAGACCTGACACATATGTCATATTTAATATGGTTGCATATATTGTCAATCTTATTTTTGCGTCTTTTGCTACATAAGCATTGCCAGAGCCAAGATTTAAGTTTACTATTGCTATAACACTGCGTCCTGTATACAAATTCTTTAAATTTGTAGCATAACCCGTGTCCGCATCGTAAATTTGATAGTTGGCGGCCGATAAGTCATATTCCCGCTCGTCTCCACCAGTTGTAATCTTAATCTTATTCAAATACGCAAATCCATTTTGACCAAATGTCTCGGAATAAGCGCCACTGTACGGATCGATCTCAATTTGCAGTGTCCCTGTAATCAAATCATCCGAAAGAGTTGTTTGGACCGTGGTGTAGTCTTGTTCACCATTATATTGAGCACTCACGGCAGTGACAGTTCGATTTTTAATAGTAACAGGCAACTCTATAGACTGCTCGGCTGTTCTAATAACATTGCCAGCATCGTCAGTGTACTCATAGTATACAGTAACTACTGTCGCCGCGTTGTTTTCAACATTAAATGTGCCACCTGCTAGAGTAGCCAGCGCCCAAGTTCTAAGTGGGTTCCAATCTACCTTAACTGTCGTTGCACCATCAGCGCCTTTAAAATATGCTTTCATTTCTGCAGGCAATGCATCATTACCATCGCCAGTTGCTGCCATAGGTATACCTACTAGCGGATCAATGATAAGTCCAGTCAACTTTTTATTTTCGGCTATTAGCATTGAAGATACTCCGTCTTCAACTTCTAAGTAATCTAACACAGCAGGTTTTATCCACACATTGATAGGGATCTCTTGTCTTGTAATTTCTTTCGAGCCTTCGTTTGCTATGACAGCATACACAGTATATATACCACCAGCATAGTTGTACACTATCTGATCAGTATTCAACCACTCTATTACCTCCATTTGCATTTTGCGCCCATTTATGAACTGTACAACTATTGAATCTAAATCATCAAAATCGACCCTCGAATAAACATTCCCAGAAGGTGGATTCTCCATACCTGAAGCAAGACCTGGCTCTATACTTATTTTCGCTGTATAGAAAGAGCGCGATTGAATATCGATGGTCACACTAGTACCAGACCATGGATCACTAATTAAAATGTTTGAAGTGGTGCCAACACCAAACTGCTTTGCACCAGCTTCGAATGTATAACCATTTAAAATATTAACTAAGTCAAGACCTTCAAACAAGTCTGGCAATAATAAATCAGCAAATCTAATTTCAGTTCTAAGATCAGTCACCACCGTAAAAGAGTCTGAATTTCTATTTGGGAAAATAGCATTTAATAGTTGCTCTTTAATATCTTTGTACGGATCTATAGCTTTTATATAATCGTCTTTTACTAATACACTGTCGCTAAGGTCTATTGTCACCAGTCCAGAGTCAGTGCTATACACTATGGATTTGATAACTTCCTTTTGAACATTAATAGTTAACATGCGTTTAATATAGCCAAATGACTCATCGCCGATTTTTGCGTCAATCTTAATTGCTACAATGTCGCTATAACTATAATCATCGCTATATCCGAACTCATTATTATCTTCATCAATGAATGTAATATTAGTGTAATATATATCCAAATCTTTTGTCGAGGTGCCATTATACGTTATTTTGGTCGTAGCTGGTAGACTCATAGATAATTTATCGAGGGTTTTTATCGTATAGGATTCGATATCTGAAATTTCTGTATTATCTTCTAGATAATATGTTATGTCCTCTATTTCAATTCGCGCATTGTTTGCAAACTCTACATCAATGCCTGTAACAGTAGTGTCTCTTACTACAGGTACAATTTTACCTGCGCGGTTTGTCTCTGCATTATTCCAATTTTCTGCATCATACTCAAATCTAACTGGTACGGACGCTTTAGCTATTTCGGTATTTGCAAATATAGCAGTCAGCGTATCTGGCAAATCTCCAGCACTGGGGTCTATATTGTATACACCATCACTTATCTCCTCAAAATTTGAAATCGTCAGATCTTGCAGATTATCTTTTAGATCGACACGCAACCACTGCACCCATGCATCACCATCAGGATCCGTTGCACCACCTTGTACCTTTACATAGATGTACGTGTTACCTGTCTTGTTGACGCTAAGACCTACAGAATTTGCTTGTTTGTCCTGTAGATTTTCCAGTTTGCTAACATCTACATCGCCATAATACCATTCAACTATTTCAAAGTAGTTGACAGATACTTGGACTGAAGAGCTTCC
This sequence comes from Christensenellaceae bacterium, assembly GCA_031278175.1. Lineage (GTDB taxonomy): Bacteria > Bacillota > Clostridia > Christensenellales > DTU072 > JAITLB01. The sequence continues at coordinate 2,801 of JAITLB010000227.1, read as the reverse complement.
GTTATTATAAATGTAAGCTCCATCTATTTTATTTAAGAACCACTCAATACTGTTAGGTGTGTCTTTGTCATAATCGGCATAGTATTGATTTATGTATTCTGTTGGTAACTTCAATCCTATAATTTCTGCGACTTTAACTTCCAGTCTTACGTCGCTTACGCGAGCTGTACCAGCAATTTTATCTTCTAGTATTACATCAAGATGATACATGGAATGATCGGTAAACGATGGCGAAACAAACACCACCTTGCTGTAACATTCGACTCCGTCTATTGTCTTGGTATCACCAGGCTCTACTGTATACTTATTACTCTTGAAGTGGTCAGCGTTCATTATATAATAGACACTCGCAGTACTTGTCACGTTACCAGCACCACCATCAAACACAACTGTCTGTGTTCCTGTCAAGGCGGCTTCTGTGTAGGGATGTATAACAATATTTCGCACGCTGAACGGATCGCGACGGTATACTTTATAGATGACATCTAACCGTTGTAATTCTTTTTTCGCGCCTGTGTCTTGGGTTATATCATCGATGTATATAATCATCTCAGCGACATACATCTTGTACGCACCTTTGCTATCGACATCGCTAGGATTTACATCAAAATTATATGTTATTTCAAGTTCTGATGTATCTATAACATAATCATCGTTTAAATATAATGTAGTGTATCCTAGTTCCTCATACAAATAGTATGCGTAAACGCTCTCAGGCATAGCTAAGGTGTCGTCAGAGAATGGAATGTACTCATCCCAATATCCTCTTAGCTCTTGCTCGATTTGTATCGTAGTTCTATCAAACAAACTAGATAGAACGACAAACGTAGCCTTTAATACCTGCGTGCCACCAAACTTATCTACTATCGTATAATATACGTCAAAGTTCTGTTCGCTCTTGCTCGAATCGAATACGGACTCGGGATCAAAACTATTAAGCGAGCTTGCATTTACATTTATAACTGGCCATTCTACCGTTTCGTCTTCGTAGTTAACAGTTAATTTTTCGAATAATTGTGCTGCTGCGCTTGGATCTGTAAATTTAGCTGAGTCAAACTTCAACACACCATCTTCGATGCTTAATGTTCCGCCTTGGTATTGTATAGTAGCACCAAATGACGGTACAGTTCTATCAGTCACCGTGACAGGGACTAGTATTTCCACCCAGTCTTTCGTAGACGCAACACCACCGCTTACTCGGTATTTTAAGCTTAAATTTGTCGCACCGCCACTGTATTTCAGATCGGTAGTCCCTAAGCTCCACTCTAAGTCGTTGAATATCATGCGCTTATAAATATATGTGCGGTCCTCGCCTTCCGCACTCTCGCTAGGGCCATTTCCGAGGTCATTTCCGTATTTAGTTGTAAATACTTGCAGTACACCCGTGCCGCGCGTCTGATATGTATCTTTAAACGTATACTCAAACTGTTTAGGCAATAGTGCTAAATAACTAGCAGCGTCAAACTTAGCTGGATCTATAACTGATAGATCTAGTGCTATTTCATCGCCTTCGTTGCATTGAATACCTAAGTTGTTTAGATGCTCTATGTTTGATGCGGTAACTTTTACGTTAAATTTCAACATTTTCTCAGCTAGTGAGATCGCATCTTCACTACCTTCGTACCCTTTTTCATCTAGTGTGATTGCAGGTTTAGTAGCATCTATTACACGCGTTCCACCTTCTAGAGTAGCTTTAATTCTAGATACTGTGCCATCATCATTGCGTCCATATGTCTCGTTAGCACAGTAACCTTTAATATAATATACTTTGTCTTGGTCAGACACTACAAACTTGACTTCACTCATATCCCAAGAAACTTGAACACCAGTTGAATCCGAGGAATCTCCATCAGTAAATGTAGCATAATTTCGAGTAGGCAAAATATCTAATACAGAAGACACCGTATAGCTTCCATCAGAGTTAAGATTATGCCTTGAAGAACCGTGTGCACTAGCCCACGTTCCGCCATAAGCGGTAAAATCAGCTGGGTTGTAAGGATCATGGAAAACGATCTCAGTCGGCGGTGTCATCATGTCGACATGCATAGAAGCCTCATCCCAATCTGCCGCCTCAAAGAATGAGTTTGCATTCAATGGCAACACGCGTTTTAATTTGATACCGCTGTTGTTGATATCTATCTCCATGAAATGATCGTCTTTAGCAGACATTTCATTTATCAGTGTTTGCACTAACATCTTCTCAGTGGTGTTTGCAATTGATGCAACGTTGTAGGCATGGTCTATAGTTATAACTTGCACTGATCCAGTGTTCGCTACGATTTGACCTTGTGCATTGTAGAACTTGCGATCTTCTAGTTTGTATGTTAAAATTGCACCAGAAGCGTTGATATACTGAGCATTGCCGTCTGCATCATATTGCTGATCATAATAACCATATACATCGCGAATATATAACCTGGACTTCAATGTCTTTGTTCTTTGCGCGTAGGCATCGGCCGATGTTTTATACTCATAGTCAGAAATAACAAGATACGAGTTAACTGCATCGTTTTTTATCCAACGCTGGATCATATCATATGTCGCTTTATATTTCTCTAGTGGTTCACCGTTTTCGTCAAATCTCACGAGGTCTGCGCGCAATTCGATAGAATTAGGAACCCAGCCTTGAGCGACATCGTACAAATCAGACTCTTTACCATCTGCCGTCTCATATGACGCGCCGTTAACAAACAATACGATTCTGTCGATAATTGTTCGCACATTAGTATTTAACGTAATTTTAGCGTAAACTGACATGTCATGATAGTCTAGTTCACGCGCATAACCGTTTATGATATTGT
>JAITLB010000186.1 GCA_031278175.1 Christensenellaceae bacterium | reverse complement strand
GTATCTGAAATGACAACTACACCACCGATTTTCAGCGGGATATAACTAAATATCATTGTTATTATTCCGTATAACACTGCTAATATACAACCAACTAGCATGTTCACTGATGCATTCTTATTAGCTTCAACAAGTTCACCACTCTTAGATACTTCAAAAGATGGAGACTTAAGATCGCTATTAATCGCCAAACAAGAGAGAGCTATAATCAACATTTCGGCGATAGCAAATATAGAAAATATGTCAGACATCTGCACATTGTTTCCATATTTTTCTCCACCAAACGCGATCCATACTATAATGCAACTGACGAGCGTTGAAGCTGTAGCCACTACAAAATACATTATTAACTTTACAAGAATCTGGTATCGGTATGAAATGGGGATTATTTTAGTTAAATAAAACGTTTGTCCTTCTCTACTGATAGCAGTTGAAGCGAAGGAAACTATTATTGTTATAAATATGACTACAACGAGCAAAGTGAGTCCTGGTATAACGCGCCCGCCGACAGTGGTGTCACCAATTGAAGAAGCCAGATCGTTACAAAAGAAAACCATGACTGGAGCAGTTATAGCCATTGACAAGTATTGGAATGAGTAGTTAAGCGATCTAAATATCATCAAATACTCTTTACGCAAAAGCGAAGTAAATGGTTTTCTCACTTTATCTTCAGTTTTAATTTCAAATGCCTCGGATTCACGTTCTATACTCTTTAACACAATGGGGTATACTGTCTTTTTTGATACCCAATACGCAAGTGCGCCAAATGCTATGACTAGAGCAAGAATAATTAGTAGCGACTGCCAAACAAATTCATTGTATAAAACATTAGCAAACAAATTAAACGGAAAAGCTTGAGCTGTAATAGTTCTGATCTGGTTGCGCATGTCGTCTGTGAGCAGTCCCGGGCTTTTGTTTTGCGCATATTCGAGCACACCTTTAAGTAGGAACATATAACAAGCAAAGCCGATGACAACAATAATTATCATGAGTGCTAGCAACAGAGCAAATCTATTCTTAATAGAATTGGTCATATTGATGACAGGCAGAGCAATAAGACAGGCTATAAAAAATGGTAGAAGTGTAATTAATGGCAAAATGACTAGCGAATTCACGAAATGTGAAACAGTAGCATGTGTAAAAATTCCATAAAATACAAACATCGGATATACAAAAAACAATGCTACTGTTAGACTTGTAATATACGTTGTTATAGCTTTAGCCATAAATATTTGTCTACCATCTACTGGAAAGCGAAGCAGGAGTTCGTTATCACCATCGTAGTATAGATTTTTAACAAAAACAGCTGTACATACTAGTGTCTCAATCAACATACCTATACCAGCTGCCACTACAAGAAACTCGTAGCGCAACGGCACGCTACCTGTAATAGTGATTGAAGATATTAAATATAGTCCAACAATGTAGACAGCATAGATTAATAATGTAAAAATAATATTGACTATCGTCCCACTGATAGCCTTCCTATTAAACCTCTGTGAAAATCCAACTTTGGATTTGAGATCTAATTTAACTAATGTAAAAACGCCGTTCATACAAATATTCCTTAAATTTCGGCATATAAATGCGCATTTCTAATCATGTTGACAAGCATGGACAGATCAATCAAAGCAAGACTATCCGTCTCAATTGTAATACTATTGTGCAACGCTTGTGTATCTAATACTACTTGGGTATATTTGACTAGAACCAGTAATACGGAAAAACTCGCTTTCAAGTGTGTCGCGATTATCCTGACACTCGGTTAAATCAACTAGTTTTTCTAACTTCCCAAGGTTGATAATAGCAACACGATGACATAATCTTTTTACAATATCAAGATTATGCGATGAGAAGAAAACAGTGTTACCTTTTGCTGCATGCTCGCGCATATAATTAATTATATCTTGTGTTGATTGTGGATCTAATCCCATCATCGGTTCATCAAGTATCCATAATTTGGGTTCATGAATAAGTGCTGCCATGATGCAAATCTTCTGTTTCATACCATGTGAATAAGATTTAATTTGTTTGTCGATAGCATCTTCTAAATTGAATTTTTTTGTAAAGTAGTTTACACGTTCTATTCTATCAGTTTTGGAAACTGAATACAAATCAGCGACATAGTTGACATATTCACGTCCAGTGAGTTTTTCGATTACAGCGTGGTTGTCGGGCACATATCCCATATTCATTTTTGCCATAATTGGTTTTTTTGAGATGTCGTGTCCGCATATAGAAATGTTTCCCGAGTCAAATGGGATTATTCCTGTAGCACACTTAATGGTAGTTGATTTCCCAGCACCATTTTTTCCTAAGAATCCGAATATCTCACCTTCTTTAAGCGTAATCGATATATGATCGACTGAAGCTAAATTATTATTAGGATATTTTTTCACGAGTTCGTCTATTATTAACATTTGAGTACTCCACAATAATGCGCTTTACATGCGCGCAAAAACACACAGCGAATCCTGTGTTGGTGTATACAGTATAATATGATTAAATTTTATTGCAAGAGTATAGGTGATGGGTTGTGGAAACAGGAAATGAACTCTTCCCTATCGTAAGATTTATACGGTTCGACAACGATTGCTGTCCTTTCTGTAAAACGCAAAGTAACAAGAAGTAGAAAAGCAATTTTTGTAACCATGTAGAACCCAGAAATAATCGTATTTAACAATAAATAAAATACCATATGCCTGCTAACAAAAGCATCTAGATCTAGGGCAAAATTTATGTTCCTAAACGAGCATACTTCACCAATGGATAGAACTACCAAAACGACACCGACAGCACAACCTGCAATTGCACCGTTAAGCAGTCGTGAGGCAAATCCTAAGCACTTTCTACCATATCGTAAAAATTTGTACGCATTTACTACTATCAACACTGCCGCGACCAACCCACATATTATTAGTATTGGATTGAGTGCCGACAGGAAAGAGTAGATGCCGTTTAACTTGTCGAACATATATGTTATTATATATTATGAATATTTGTTTTGTCAACATTATTACTTGCATATAATTGTATCTAACTGTTTGTAGTGGCGAAATTTCTTGAAATGAAATCTGTTGTTAGTCTGATCTGCTTAATTTAAGCAAATTAGTCTTTAGACGCTCATAAAGATTATGTCACCAGTTGAGATGATTAGAAATTTTATAATTTGCGATGCTAGGTCCCAGTTTAGACATGAACCTAAAGTTTCTCGATTAATGAATGTGTTGAAATTGCAAAAATTGATGATCGGATATTAGTGTTTTAGTGAATTTACACAATTAACCACCGAGAGTCTAATTATCTAAAAATAACAGTTATATTTTACTATCAATATGCGCAAAAATATGATATAATTAGCGCGTATATTAGTGTTGCAATTACTTATTCTGCGCACTGTTATATGGGGTTAAGAGTATGAAAAAAATATTATTCTTGTTAGCTGGGTTGTTCATATTTGTATTGAGTGTGACGGTATGCATCGGTCAGATCGCATCAGGCAGTCAAGATTATGCTAAAGCGAGCGATATTGAAATTAATAAAAATTGCGAATATCAAGCGCAACCATTATACTGTGCTGTCGGTGATAAAGGTTCTGATTCTGGTAGCACATCAGAATACTACTACAGTGAAGAGCTTGTTAGTAGTACAGATGATATGGATGAATATTGGGCAGAGGCAAGTCAAGCATTAGCGAACAACAACTCCACAGGATTCATAATAGCACTTGTCATAGCAGTGATCGCTACTATTAAATATAGAGCGAAGTTTTTAAAGGCTAAGGAAGCTGGTATAGTTAGTCCTTCAGTTAAAGTTAATAGTGCTAGTGTAAGTATGGCAATCAAAGTCTTTTTCCTTGTGATTTTTTACGAGATATTAATTTCGCTGTGGGTAGTAGCTGCTTTCTTTGGTCTCTTCATTGCTTTCCTTGCGTTTTATACCGTTCCACAGATGTTCGCTATCTTACTTTTTTGCTTTTTCTTGCTGATTCTAGCATCACTTTGTGTCGATAAGTGTCGCAAACATATCAAACGCAAATGGAAAGAGTTGGATATCCCACCAAGAATCGCTTTCCAGAACAACTATCCTGGTGGTCCTAATTCCCATATAAACTATAACGGTAATCCCCCCTACAATAACGGCAATTACCCGCACAATAATAGCGATTATACTAATTGGGGTCAATATCCACCAAATAATAATAATAATGGTCAGTGGAATAATCCAAGCAATAATGGCAATTGGACTAATTACCCACCAAATAACTATAATAATGGTGGCGGGTATAATAATTATCCAAACGACAATAATGGGAAAAATTCTCAAAACGGAGACGGTCCCAAACCATATTAGAAATTATAATAAATATATGATTAATTTCTAATTGAAATTGCTCGGGATATACTTTAGTTAAAGAAGGTAAACAAAACCCATGGGGATGCGACTCAAATGTAGTCACAAACTAGTGTCGACAACTTGTGAATGAATGCTTTAAAAACCATGATTCATGCCCAGTTTTCTGTATTTAATAGAGAACTTTGCAATTTACTTTAATGATAAAAAGATTTAAAAGAAGCAGTAGCTTCTTTTTTTTTGCAAATTGAGCCTTTATACAGTCCGAACATTAATGCATTCCTTTAACAGTAGTAGATATTTAATGTAGCAAATTAAACTACCATTGAAGCTAGATATTTAAATGAGAACTAAGTGTTGCAAGTCGATAATGAAATACTGGGCATAAAAATGAGCAACTCATGAGAATTACATGAATCATTATTTTTTAGTGGAATTATTTGATTTAATCTTTTATTTTGTCCTAAAATATGATATAATTACGCAGTATAGTATGGTGGTATAATTTGTTATCTACTAGTCAACTATATGGGGATAAGTATATGAAAAAATCAATTAATAAAATGTTAATTTTGTTAGCAGGTTTATTCTTTATTGTACTGAGTGTTGTAGTGTCATTTGATATAATGTCGGAAGATACAGAGGCTTATGCAAAACAACAAAGCAGTAAACAATTCTACAATATAGTGGAAATATACAAATCAACTGACTTGTTTATTTTGGGTGACGCGAGTTACTCAAACACAGTGTTTGTTTTAAAAAACGACATTGATTTGGATGTTGATGTTGCGTGGAAATCTGATGCGGCCAAATGCACGGATAGTTTTGGTTGGGTGCCGATTCAGGCATTACTTATTAATTGTTCTTTTGACGGCGGTGGATTTACCATAAAAAATTTATCAATGACCCACGACCATGATTATATTGGTCTATTTTCTGTTACTAATTTAAATATATCCAATTTAAATATTGAAAAAGCTACGGTTATAGGCACTAATAATCCAGATTCTACAGTAGGGGTACTTGCGGGTGTTTCCAACGGTAAAATTACCAATGTACATATAACAGACTCTTATGTTGAAGGTGGTATAGTTGGTGGCATTGCAGGATTAAGTTACAATACTGTCATCAATTCTTCATATGAGGGCGTGGTTGTAGGCGAATCTATTGCTGGAGGTTTGTTTGGCTTAAAAGCTGATGACTACATAGAAAATTGCATGGCACTAGGTAGTGTGAGTGCGCGTATTGCTGGTGGTCTGATCGGATTCTTTTCTGATTATGTTGAAATAGCAGTTGCTAACTGCTATGCAGATGTTGTGGTATGCACTCAATATGAGGATTATTCTTATGTTGGATCTTTTGTAGGTATATTACATGACTTAGTTAAGATTGTTAATTCATTTACTAATGAGTTGTGTGCTCCGATCGGTTCAAATGACATTGGGGCCGGCTGGGCAGTTCTTAAACCAGAGGATTTGGACTATAAAACGGGTCTTGATATAGATGATACTAATGACGAACAAGTTTTGGATTACGTTAATGACGAAAAAATTGTTGATGGCACTAATGACACAAAGGTTGAGGATGATACTAATTACAAGAAAGTAGACGATGACGTGGTTTATAATGGGGTGCTAACAGTACTTGATAAGAAAGAAAGAAGTGTTTTTGAATCATTTGCTAGTCTTGATTTTACTAATTACTTTACATGGAAAGACGGAAAACTGCAGCAACGAACGATTGCTTTAGTATGTTATGGAGATGACGTAGCAGGCACAATAACGGGTGATAGAGCATATTATGTCGAGGATGAGTATGCAAAATTATTCTATACTGTTTCTCCAAGTTTGACATCTAAAATAGTTGTAGACAATTTGATAGTAAACG
>JAITLB010000083.1 GCA_031278175.1 Christensenellaceae bacterium | reverse complement strand
TGCATGTCACATACTAGTTTTCCCTTTTGCAGCTCGCATTCATGAATTGAAGCTACTCTCACCTTGCTACCCTTGCTAGTATAATAATTTGCAAGATGTTCGCGGACATCATCGACATTCCTACCATCAAAATCCTCTATGAAAAACGGAACAGTCACTATCATCCCAGAATAATAATCACAAACTATTGGACTAAATACTGGTTTGTGAACTAATCCTGAAATAGTAACCATCTCATTTAAGTGTTTGTGATTGCCTTCTCTAGCGTATATCTGCGGAGATATGACATTGGATCGATCAAAAGATTCATAGTCTCCTATCATGCTTTTCCCGCCACCACTGTAACCTGTTAGAGAAAAACATGTTGATTTAAAGTCCTTAGATATTATGCCACCCGCCACTAAAGGATACATTATAGCAATAAAACCGCATGCGTGGCATCCAGGAACACTAACCCTATTACCAGATGCTATTTGAGACACAAACGATTCACCAAGCTCGGGAAAACCATATGCCCACCCTGGCTTAGTTCTGTGTGCCGTTGATGCGTCCAATATTCGCACACTAGAATCAGCTAACTTAACTGCTTCGATTGCGGCAGCGTCTGGCAGGCACAGTATCGTAACATCACTTTTCCGCATGTACTCTAACCGCTCACTAACATCCTTTCTGAGGTTAGCGGGTATTTCTAGTAAACAAATATCACCGCGCTTTGCCAGCCTGTCAGATATTTGAAGTCCTGTGGTGCCCTCAGCACCATCAATAAATACGTTGTGCAATTTCATCCTCTCGAGTATATCGCGTTCATAATATACATAATTATATGCATAAAAGCGCAAAAGTCAATTGTTTTAATGCATATTTGTATATTTTATACAGTATTTATTCAAAAAATATGAGTTATTACTAAATCATCTAAACACTATTATTAATTCTCGTTTTTGTGAATATTAATTATATTGCAAGATGGTAGTTAACATGATTTTAATGCGCCTTAGTGTGTCTTAATATATGCTTAAATACAGGAATGTTTTGCGCAATTAGATACCAACAGCACAGTTGGATCTAATCTAAGGGTATGCCTTTCATTTTATGTAACCATTGCCCCTTCATGATTTAGCGTTCTTTAAATTTAGCGTCTAAACTTACTAAACGAAGCAACTTTTTTGCAATTTAATGCATTGATATGGTACACGAAATTTAATAGAACTATTACAACCATGCTATTTAGGCAACCGCAATGCATTTAATTGATAGTGCTAGTCTTAAATCATCAATTTAATGCTAATATAATAAAGAGTTCTTCCAGCAATGTTCAGAGCAAGGCGGTAAATGTAAACCATTTAATTCCTATATAGTAGTGAGTGCCGTGTTCAATGTATTTTAACTAACGCAAAAGCGCGATAATTTTTGTCTTTGTTTTTAACTCGAAATGTATTAGATATAGCCATAAAATTTAGTAAATTTATGAAATTTGCCATGAAATACCCTTAAATCCTATTTTTATACTATATTTAATTGACATAGCAAAATAAAAGTGTATAATTTAGCATTATAACTACGTTGGAGGAATACATAATGACATTTAGATGTATTCATACTGATAAAAAAACAGGCACTAAATACGTATATATGGTAGATAGTTATCGCGACAGTGTAACTAAAAAACCACGTAATAAGCAAGTGTGTTTAGGTCGGTTGAATGAAGAGACAGGTGAAATCATTAAATCAAACAGAAAAAGGTGGCAACAGATGGGAGACATCGACCCTAATGTTGTGCCCAAAAAGGAATCAAAGGCGACTTCAAAATCAGATGCAAAGAAAAGAAAAAACAAAGTCGCAATGGATGCTGTTGCAACAGAGGTAATTGATGTCTCACCAGAAATGATCGACAACAATGTTACAATAGAAATAACTAATGATGGTGTTAATATTTCTATATCATCTGTCCCCCAAGAGGATATTAATGTTGCTAGTATGCCTAACATGGAATCTATCGATATAGCTGTAGAAGATGATGAAATAGATGCTACTACAACACAAATAATTAATGTCTCACCAGAAATGATCGACAACAATGTTACAATAGAAGTAACTGATGATGGTGTTAATTTTTCTATATCATCTGTGCCCCAAGAGAATATTGATGTTGCAAGCGCTACTAACATGGAATTTATCGATATAGATGTAGAAGATGATATTAGAGCGGTCGAGAAAATTGCAGACGATAAAGACACGGAGACCACTACCAAACAAAACAGGCAATTCGATAACGAACATAGCAGAAAAGCCGAAATATTAATAGAGGCTCTACCGTATATACAGCGTTATAACGATAAAATTGTGGTTGTTAAATATGGTGGTAGTGCTATGACTGATGATAAGCTCAAGGAATCTGTAATGCGTGACATAGTTCTCTTAGCGCAAATTGGAATCAACGTAGTGCTAGTTCATGGTGGTGGTGCTGAAATCACCGACACTTTCAAGCGTATGAACATCGAATCAGGATTTATTAATGGTCTTAGAAAAACAGATAAAGAAGGTGTTGATGTAGTGTTGATGGTGTTAGCTGGCAAAGTAAGTAAAAGCTTGGTCAATTTAATAGGAAATATGGGTGGTGAAGCTATAAGTCTAACTGGTGTAGATGCACGTCTATTCGAAGCTGAGCGCATTAGTGAAGAACTAGGTTACGTGGGTAGTATAACAAAAGTTAATCCTAAGCCTATTATTGATCTGCTAAAAAATGGTTACATTCCAGTCGTTTCATCAATAGGTTGCGATAATTCAGGTAATATATATAATATAAATGCCGATGACGCTGCTGCTAAATTAGCAAGCGAGTTAAAAGCTTACAGTCTTATCTCTTTAACTGACACTAAAGGCATACTATTAGATCAAGCCGATGAATCTTCTCTTATACGTGAAATAACACCAAGCCACGCTGAAGAACTTATTTCAAGTGGTGTGGTATCAGGTGGAATGATCCCCAAAATTCAATGTTGTATCAATGCAGTAAAAAGTGGTGTTTCACAAGTTTTCATAATTGACGGACGCGTACCACATGCTATACTCGTTGAAGTGTTAAGTGACGAAGGCATTGGAACCATGTTTAAATTATAATTGTCTGAGAGTTAAGCGCGTGTTTTAGGTCTTAAGTATTTGAAATGTGCGCTTAACTTACAATCCGTTATTACGCACTAGTTAATAGAAATCGCTAGATTATATGAACTATCAGATTTTCAAACATATACTTCAGCATTTGAATGAACTAACTACTTAATTCTCAGCTAAAACTTGAAAAAGAGATCAGAATTCAACTAACGTAGTAAAACACAGTTGATAATTTCTCGAATAGCAAGTTCAAAGTTTGCGACATCTTAAGAATTTTTTATAATGCGAAGCTATAACTTAGTGTGCTATTTAACATTTGCTAAATAAATACTAGTTTTAATGTCTTGTAATTCATCTCTTACTTGACAAATAGGGCATTTATGTATTAAAATTTAAGTAGTGATTGTGAAATTATATTTTTCGCAACTTCTCCTAAATATTGTAAAAGGAGCACAATATGATTAAATCTTTCTCGGCATACACTTCCGAATGTGATGACATTGACATTGCCATTAGCGAAATACTAGGTCAAATTTATCCTGAGACAAACCTGTGTAAATACACAGCTGGGTTGCTATCCTATTATGGTGGATTCGAGGATGATAATTTTGTCGCAAAATTATGCGAGAGATTACCTTTCGATATAGTCGGCTG
>JAITLB010000040.1 GCA_031278175.1 Christensenellaceae bacterium | reverse complement strand
AGAGATCAGGTACTATGTCTGATTTGTGCAAACGACTCATCCCGTTAGGTGCGGGGAACCCAATAGTTTGGTCAACAATTTGGACAAACATTGCATACAACTCCGTAATTTCAAAGTGGTATATGTTTTATGCACGAGCTGGCGAAATATATGATAAATCAAAACTGATATTTATGCTGGGTGATGATTATTCGCCATCAACGCGTGATAATGCAATAACAGCACTTCTAGAGACGTTTAGGTATTCTCCAATCGGCGCTATGCTTAAGCAAGGAGTACCAATTCCAGATGGTGCTAGTTTCAAATACGCAAAGCAAGGTTGGAATCCACCAGATGCTGTTGGAATACTCTATGCATTTTACAAGTATGCAGAAGAGACAAAAAGATACACTTTCACACTGCGCCAATTAAATCAAGCACGTACTAATTACGAGTCTAAGGGTGTAGATCCAGTAGTCATATTTGGTTTAGATCCTATCAAATTTAAAGCGATAGTGCAAGATATTGCTTTGCTGTATCCTGAGTATATTAACGTAGTATTTGTACATGATTTAGATAACATCATATTATTGCCAGAAAAAAGAGCAATTGATGTTTTAGATATAGTTATTATCGAGGAGAAGTAAATTATGCATTACTATAGTGATTATATAGATGTATCAACTAATTATGAATCTGTTATAGATTTTCAATTAGATAAAGCGCACCCCGAATTATGGAAGAGTTATATTATACAAGACGATATGAAAAAAACTCTAGAGGTAATTTGTCAGACTATGTTGTGGGAAGATAATGACAAACGTAGATCTTTTTGGATACACGGAGCATATGGCACAGGAAAAACTTATGCCGCTATCGCGCTTAAGCATTTATTTGAAGATACTATTAAAAATGTCGATGATTTTTTAAATCGTCCGGGTCTTTCATCTTTAAAAAGCAGATTTATGAAAATTCGCCAAGATGGTGAATTTTTAGTGGTATGGAAAAGTGGCACAACGGACATCAAAAGTGGGACCAAACTAATGATGGAGATGGAAGTCCAGATAAAAGAAAAGTTAAAAGAGAAGTTTGGAGATAATGCCTACTACGGGAGGAATTCACTCATTGATGCTGCAAAAGATGCGATTCAGGACAAAAGCATTAATTGGGAGTATCTTTTTTTAGATAGTAGATATGATATAGATCAGTCATATAAAAGTTTAGAGGAGTTCAAAGAAGCTGTTCTGAAAGGTAATAATCAAGCAATCGACAAGGTTAGGCAGGTTTGTGATGACAATAGCCGTGCAATGTTCACTAGCGCTGTTGAGAGATTCCAAGACTGGATTAAGGATATTATTGATGGAAATAATCTTTCAAAAACGGGTATAGTTTTTATATGGGACGAGTTTTCTCATTTTTTGCGTGACTGCGGAGATGACAATGTATTACAACGTTTATCTGAATTCTGCAAATCTGAAGACACTAGTGGTGAGAAGAAGACCTACGCACCGTTTTTCATGTGCCTTATTGTTCATCGTGATCCGACATGGGTCGCCACACTAGGCGATGAGACATACAAACGTATTTTGCATAGATATCATGAATTGAGATATCATATTACGGAAAATGCTGCATATGATCTCATCGAGCAATCTATCGTTATACGACCAGGAATGGAAAAAGAATGGGAAGAAAAGAGAAAGAACTTATGTCAGCCGATTTTCGCCCATACTCATGAATTTGATAATCTTGACCAAAACATCAACATGCGACAACGGTTACTAAGGTTGTGTCCAATTCATCCGATGACAATACTTATGTTAGCGACAGTAGCTGAACATTTTGGTGCTTCTCAAAGGACATTATTCAGATTCATAAAAGATAAAACTGCGCACAAAAACGAAGGTGCGGGGTTTGCTGAATTTATTAAAAATAACAATCCAGACAAATGGCAATGGTTGACTCCAGATTATCTTTGGGACTATTTCTTTATGGGGGATAGTGATAGGCACAATTTCAGTGAGGAAGCTGGAAAGGCAATATTGCATTATCAAAACAAGGGAGAATCAATCAGCGATGATGAGGCCATGCATGTATTTAAAGCCGCGCTACTGCTAATTTCAGTAATGAGTGGAAGCAATGTAAGCAATTTCTACAGCAGGCAAAGTAAGAGTAAAAGTAAAATTACAGACACAAGAAGCTCATTGCATAAATGTTTTCGCGGACAATTAGATGATGATATAATTAATAAATACCTAGATTCATTTAAGGATACTAAACTTCTCAGTTTAGGAGAATCACATAACGGCGATATTAGACTTGAATTGCCGTATACAAGCAGTGTCGATGTTTTCGATCAAAGGCTTAAAAAAACACGAAGCACATATACAAGGTATAGTCTATTTTCTAAGAAAGGGTTGTTTTCGAAACCAATTGAAACCGAACTTTGGGATTCTGCACGTGCTTCAGCTGGACGCATATACATAGCTGTATGTGCATCGGACAAAAAATCGCGTGATGAGCGTTTGGGGGAGGTTATCAATGAATTAGAGAATCATCCGCATAAAATTGGTTTGTTGGTTATAGTTATTTCAGAAGCGCGTGATTATGCGGAGATGCAAGAAGAGTCAAAAAGTTATATAAAGGGAGATAAAACAGGTCGCTTAGTCGGAGTAGTGTTAAAAGAACCCTGTGATGGCAAAATGTTGGGCGATTGGTATAAAAAAACAACTCACATGGAAATTTGCAGGGAGGAATCTAGGACAGCTGATGCCGATAAATACAGAGGTGATGCGGATATCTTACTATCGAACTGGGTCAGGCAAGCAACGCAAGCGTTGATGACAGTGGACTACGATAAAATACATAACCCAGGGATTTTTGGTAAATCCGAGTTGATGAACTTGATAGAGAAAAATGTATTGTATAAAGTTTTTACACTAGCTCCTGAGCAAATAGTTACAACTAATACAGCATACAGAAAGTGTACAAGCGATGCAGTTTTATGCGCTCTAACTAGGAATAAAAACACATCTTCACAGGTAAAAAACATTATTAACAAACTAGATGAAATTGGTGCGTGGGCAGTAAACGATATAGATGAATTTAACGATTTAGAGGAAAAAAATTCAGAAATAATAAAAGGTCTTGCTCAATGCATTAAAAGTGAAATTTCTAATAACACAAAAATTTCTCTGGGTTTACTTTGGGCTAAATTGCAGCAAAAACCATATGGTTATTATAATACCATGACTGCTGGATGCTTTATTGGTCTAGTGATGCGGTTTTTTGTCGACAGTAAATATAGTTGGCACGATGGGATTAACGCACAACCTCCGACTGCCGAAAATTTGGCATCAATGATAAACAGAATGCTCGAGGGCAAAGCTGAAAAAGACACTATATCTTCAGGATCTGGTACTTGGCAAAAATTTAGGCCCTTCCTAACTGGTTTGTTTAACTTAGATCTTAAGCAAGTCGTGACAGATAGTGAAGCGCGAAAACACATAAAAGGATTTATGATGTCAACAGGCGCACCACTGTGGTCGTTGAAATATATGTCATCCGAAAAATTTTCTACTGAAGAGGAATACAAGAAAATAGCAGGAAAAATAGCTGATCTTTTATGTAGTTTTGTTTATGAAGTAGGCGATCAAGAAACCATAATGGATGATATCATTAATTTGTTTAATAGGAGAGGTCCGCTTCGGAAATTAATGGGAGACAATTTAGCAAACAAGGAATTGATGACTGAGGCATTTAAAAATTTTATTATAGAATCTAAACCTGAAATAAAAGAGTTTTATGATCTTCTAAACCTTAGCTACAAAGACATTTATGACATGTTGCGCGGTTATCTACAAGACTCAATATCAACATGGACACAGGCTCAAGCTATTGAAAAACTAAGCGATTTAGAACGCGAATTAAAGGTTATAGCAACAATCAAAACTGCCATTAATGCAAATATTAAAACCTATAACGCAGCACAACAAGCACTAGATAATGTTTTTGAAAACATGAAAATTCCTGGTACAATCATAGAAGAGATACCAGTTGATTGGATAGAGACACTAAAAATATTTCGCACTATTTCAAAAACACCATTGAAAGATATTTCTAAAACACTAGATATATTTGAGTTGCTAGCACGAGATGCAAAAAAAGTTTGGGATCATCTAGTGCAACCTAGACTCATATTAAAAGAGCTTTTAGCTCATCGCGAAATCGAGGTTACAGATGAAGAGTTTGATAGTATTTATAATAAGCTAAAGTCAGTACCATATGAAACACCAAATAGCATATTCAACGCTGACTTAGAAAAACTCTTGGCGGAAGTGCAATATGTGCGTTATCGCGGCAAAATTCAAAATATATGGAAAGAATCAACGAATACAGATTCTGTTAGAGAGTGGTGTAACGAGAAAAATGTGCCTATAGCTTGGCTTGACAAACTGAATATTGACGCAATTCGAACAATTAAAACTCTGCAGGATGGTGTTCTGGTTAAAATGGCAGATATATTGCAAGCTTTGTCGTATTTGCAAGAAAACGATCTCTCAATACTTCAAGATGCCAACTACATTGGTGATAGATTCTTTGCTCATATTGGTGAAAACTATAGGACGGCATTTTCTGCGAGGAAAGATGATATTATAACTAAGCTCAAGACTTCTATTAAGTTGTCATCTGATGTGTACAGTTGGGAAAATAAAACTCCCGAGATTAAAGAAATCTTAGACAATCATCTAAGAAAAGAGTACCAAGAGAAAGTTAAGAAGTATGTAATGAATGAAATGTCTGATAAAAACCTGAGAGCCGCAGTTGTTGAGCTTCTACAAGCAAACCCTGAAATGTATAGTTATTTTCTAAATTAATGAGGGACTGAAATGACTGCTGAAGAAATTATCTCAAGAGTTAATAGCGAGCGATTAAAAAAGGGGCGTTTTCCTACTAGGATTATATATATTCACACTTTTTTTGACTACAATGCTATAATTAAAGAGTTAAGCGCATCATGTGATGAGGTCTTAAATCTCGCTGATTTCACAGACGATGATATATTGCCTAACATTAGTAGTTTTTACGATGAAGCAAGAAAGCATGAAAACAAACAAATCCTTTTTCTCTCATTCGGTGAATATCTGCGCATTTGTGGAAGACGTGAGAAATCAAAAGCATTAGGGCATTTCCCAGGGTTGTGGGAATGTATGCAGTCAGTCGATTCAACTACTAAATTCATCATCCCATTGTTCTGCGATAGAGAAATATTTGAAATTTTGACAAGCAACATTGATGAAAGGATGAAGGATTTTATATGGTGCTTGAATAGAGGTCTAGATGACAGAAGATATAATATAGAAATATATTCTCAAGATTTTATTGGATCTATAACCCCCGATGCTGGCAGTTTGAAGGAATGGTTGTCGCGATGGGAAACATTGTTTTCTAACACCATAGGCGGAAATTTAAAGTTGTTAACTAAATTGTATAGGCATGCTGAGCCGACTAGCGGTTTGATTAACATAAACATATACGATAGTCCGTTTAAATATGTAGTTTCCCAAGTTTCAGATGGCGATAAACTTAAAGATTCATATGCTAGCCCAAAATTTTGGAGCACTATGATTCAGCATTTGAAAGCAAATCAACCGTTTTCAGAGACTATAAAATCAGTCCTTAGCATAAGTCAATTTGATCCGATCACTATATTGGTAAGATTTGATAATCTAAATGAAGATCAATTAAATGCCTTTTTTATATGGTACAAAATTTACGAATCTAATGACTATTACACATGGGCGATAAGCAAAGCAAAAAAGGTTTCGGATATACGCAGGTATATTAGAGACGCGGTGTTCGATTTAGCAGAAATAAAAGATGAATTTGCAGAGCAGAGACGGAGTGCTTTAAGGCTCCTTAAAGTATCATATAACGAAGGGTATTTTGAGAAGATTCAGAAAGTTCCAAAGGCTGAAGATAGATTTAAATTGCTAACATGTCAAACAATTGAAGAATGCGCTTGTGCTATAAAAATGGTGAGTGAACTGTTAAGAAGTGAGTGTGATATTAAAAATATATTGAATATAATAAAAAAGATCTATCCTGACTTATACGAATATTTGGAACCAGATTGCTATGCTTGTGACGAGATAATGGACTACTTTGAATGGTATAGAAAGTGCAAAATTATTAACCGAGTAAACATTAACATGCCTAATTCGATAGATTATAATGCTATCGACAGTAGAAATAAGGTTATACAACAGAGTGAAACGAATGGTTATAAGGCATTTTGGGTTGATGGTCTTGGTGTAGAGTGGATGCCTCTCCTATTATCTCGGGCAAAGGCACTTGAGATGGAAGTTGATATTGTGCCAAATGTTGCAAAGGCATTGTTGCCTACTGAAACCACCCACAATCATAAATGGAATGCGCGAGATATAAAGTGGGATAAATTGGATAAACTCTCTCATGAAGGGATTGTTGATAATAAAAATGATTATTTTTTATGCATTGCTAAGCAGTTTGAAACAATTAGAGAAATAGTCGATGAAGTGGAACGCATGCTACTTGTGCAGAATAAAGTATTAATAACTGGTGACCACGGCAGTAGTCGTCTTGCAGCTTTAGCTTTCCATGATCGCGAGAACCGTCCGATTACGCCACCGCCAAATGCAACTGTTCATTCATTTGGGCGCTACATTGAAATCAAAGACGATGCGCGTTTTTTACTGTCGCGCTCAATGGAAGACGTAGAATTGGACGGTCGGCATTATATTGTAATGAAGACATATGAACATTTCACCCAGTCGGGTAATGCTGCTGGCGGGAATTCTGACGATAACCCTGTTGCTGGCGAAATACATGGTGGAATGACACCCGAGGAATATCTTGTGCCTGTAATTGTCATTTCACGCAAAGTGCCACTCCCCGCAGCTGTTGTGTCTGAAACATCAAAGCGCAGAGGATTTACATATACTCTGTCAGGAGAGCCATAGTCTAAATAACATTAGCAAATGCAGCTAAAATCTCGGAAAAGATCAAATGCGAAAATTGAAAATGGAAATCCTGAATGCGCATATGTGATGCTAATTGGGTATTTAAGGGATATTAAAATGGATAAAACACGCGATATAGTTAGTGATGACATGGAGGTATAAATGAGCAAAATAAAAAATGTTTTTGCTGACATGGTAGTCCTTAAAGATCCGAAGAGGACAAAATTTTTTGCGGATCTTAGTTTGCCATCATATATGAGAGATTGGTTAGTAATGAAATTCTCAGATGATGAAGGTGATATAAACTACACAGGGATCACGCAATATGTAAAGACATATATACCAAGTAGCAATGATTATGAACAATTTAAATTCAAAATGATCAAGGGTGAAAGAGTGCGCTTTTTAGCACGGATGCGTGTCTATGTCGATGTCAAAGCAGGAAAAACGCTTTTTGAATTGCCAGATTTTGGAGGCATGAAAGGGGGCGCGGGTGGAGAAATTTCGGACAATGTTGTCGAGAAATGGCAAGACCAGTTGCTTCGAAAGAGTGATAATTGGGGAATAATTGACCTTGTATGGGATCAAGACTATTCAAAGAAACAAGCACGTGGTTATATTAAAGTTATTTCATATCAACCATTTTGTCCATATAGTGTCGATCTGGAATTTTATCGAGAAGCGCGCACAAATTTTACCACTCAAGAATGGCTTGATTTGCTAATATCTGCAGCAGATTATAATCCTGCTGGATATAAAGATAGAGAAAAAATGTTTCTCATCAGGCGATTATTACCATTTGTTGAGCGCAGAGTAAACCTGATTGAACTTGCCCCTAGAGGGACTGGAAAGAGTTATGTCTACGAGAAAATAAGCAAACGCGGTTGGGTTGTTTCTGGTGGCACTGTGTCTAGAGCTACTTTGTTTTTTGATAACAATGTCAAAACACCAGGGCTTGTGACACGTTTTGATTATGTCGCGTTCGATGAGATACAGAACATGAAATTCATTGAACCAGCACAAGTCCAAGCTGCACTTACTACTTATATGCAAGATGGCATTGTAAAAGGTTTCGATGCAGAAATTCCCGCCGATGCAGGCATAGTAGTTTTGGGGAACATCGATACAGAAAAATTTAACACACAAGTTAATATGGTAAATGCTATAAATCCAATTTTTCGCAAAGCTGAGACGCTTGATCGAATACACGGTTTTATTTTAGGTTGGGAAATACCTAAATGTGATCAAAATCTTATTGCCACGGGTTGGGCATTGAATACAGAGTATTTCGCAGAAGTTTTGCATTCATTGCGTCATGAAATGCACTATTCAACATTAGTTGATGCCTGTATAAATGTGCCTCCAAAGGCATACAAAAGAGATCTAGATGCCATAACACGCCTTTGTACAGGTTTCGTTAAACTGTTATTTCCACACGCAAAAAAACCAGCCGATATTCCTAAAGATGAGTTTATTAAATATTGTCTAGAACCTGCTAAAGAGATGCGACAAGTAATTAGAGAGCAATTACATGTGATTGCACCAAAAGAATATGTCGACCCAAACGTGCCTGATATACAGTATAAGCACTGATTTAAATTGCCACGATCATAAGCATTTTCCATAAAATATATTTAAATGGAAAGAGTATTCAGTTGTTATCTGAGAACTGGGATATTAACTTGCTTACAACTTACATAGCGCGGTTGCGGTTGTGACTCAAGCACACCAAAGTATATAATGAGTTGTGTCTTAATTGTCTGAAAATGCTTTCGTTAGCGTTTTAAGGCGCAAGGCGGCATTGAGAGTACCATATCTGGTATTACTACTTGCAGATGGAGTGATGTCCTACGTAATTAAACAGTGGCTTAAATGGCATGTCTACCAGCTCAATAAATGCGGTGAAAGATCATATAAGCAAAAGGTTATTCGATAGATATACAAACAGATTCAATTTAGAACTTAACCGAGGGGCACGACCTAGATATGTTGCGGAAATCTGCAAGAGAAAACTAAATATAAAAGTAGATGCACAAATCGTAGTCCTTAATACCACGGTAAAGTAATAGAGAGGTTGTGGTTTTCTAATAGAATGCCAGCGTATTTTAAATTTGAAAAGATTTAGTGTTGTGTTTTATACTGCGAAAAATAAAAAGTGATGCACTATGATTGCCTAATTGACAAAGAGCACTTCACTTTTCTAATTCTAGGATTAAATCTAGTAGCGCACTCACTTTATGAGTGCGCATTGGAATACTACGTTTAAGACTACTGCATAGTTAATATATGCGCAAGCCATTCATCGAAAAACAAATACTTGATGCGAGCTAGCGTAATTGCTGTAGATTGGTCATTACTTAGGTTAGCTCTCACAAGCATTTGAAAACTTAGTAATTAGTGTTGCAAGCTGGTTTCACCGAGGTGAAGCACTAAAAACTATTCTGTGCGCAGTGCGGCTACTGGATCTTTGCGTGATGCGTGTAGTGCTGGTGTTAGTCCTGCTATTACCATCAGGAATATGCTTATTCCTATCATTAATATAGCACTCACAGGAGAAAGTGCAGCTATGCCCGAAATTTCGGTTAAGCCTTTTATAATAAAATTGATGGGTATAGATATAATATATGCAAATGCTACACCTAGGACACCTGCTGCAAATCCGATGATAAATGTTTCAGCTATAAAGACGCGCGTTATGTCGCGCTTGCGCGCGCCGATGCTACGCAAGATACCGATTTCTTTAGTACGCTCTATAACGGAAACATAGGTGATAATAGAGATCATGACGCTAGACACAACAAGTGAAATTGCAGTGAATGCAACGAGAACATAGGTTATAATATTGATCAACTGACTAATCAAAGTGATCATTGTCTCGGACAGATCAGTATACTGAACGACATCTTTGTCTTCCTTATTATTGTTATAAGTATCCAGAACTGCCTTAATTTGATTTTTTGTCTCAAAGCTCTTTGGATAGATGCTTATAGAATTAGCAAGTGACACACCACCTAAAGTTCTTAGTGCGCTGTACCATTGCTCTTGGGCAGTGCTGACGAGACTGTCGGTATAGGTCGTGCCATTATACGGATTAATTAACTCATTACCCGTAGTGTTCATCCACTGAACTATTTCTGAGTTTTCATTCATATTAAGCATATGAGACTTTAGTGCTGGCAAATAGCCGATTGTGGCACTGAGTGTACCTGCATCAGTGCTAGCATTAATGCGCACGATACCGACAATTTTCAGTGTGATCGAGTTTGAATCAGTAAATGCAATGTCTAATGGTGTGTTTTCAATGAATCGATTATCAATAAATTTGTAGTTGGCATCGTTTGATGCAAATTTAAATTCGTGACCTACTATCTCAGAAAATGGCACTTCAACTTTAGCCGTGGTATCTTCACTGGATGCTGAAATAAAACCTAGATCATAAAGTGCGCGCTCTGATACTTCATTATACTCATTAACTACTAGAACGGCTTCATTGAGGTTGTTGGGCATATGTCCATCGGTTGAAATTACATCATATTGTGTTTTCAAAAAATCCAGACTTATCATCTGTGCAAAATATTGGCTACTAATTTTCTTGTAATCCGTTGTACCGTTTATTGTGCCGTAGATGTTCATATTCATTCCCGTGTCGAATAGAATGTCGTTGTACAAATCGGGATTTAGGATGTTGGGATTAGTTATATAGTCGATATAATCTTGCGTTATAATGTTTTTGTGAGAAGTATTAGTTGCTTTTCTCGCATATAGTTTTTGCACGTCTATGCCTGGGAATTTTTCTAAGTCGGAATTGAATCGCGAATTAATCATTGCGATCATCTGTTCGGCGCTGATTGATTGTGCCGTAATAGTAATCGGATACGATGACATCATGTCAGATTGAATTTTGTTTATATAGTTGTTCATTCCTTGCGACACCGCTAGAATGAGACTGACCCCTATGATGCCTATCGATCCAGCTATCGATGTTATTATAGTTCTCCCCTTTTTTGTGAGAAGATTTCGCAAGCTTAATAAAAGTGCCGTAAAAAATGACATTGAGGACTTGTGTTCTGATTTCTTAAATGCCTTTTTAGTTGCGCATGAAATAGTATCTTCAGCTTTTAGAAGTTCTACTCTCTCTAAATGTTTTACGTCCGCCGATGAGTCGTAGGGATCACTATCATCTATTATTTTTCCATCTAGCATATGTATTATACGTGTCGAGTATTCAGCAGCAAGGTCTGCATTATGTGTGACCATAATAACCAATCGCTCTGTGGAAATTTTCTTAATTAGTTCCATTATTGAAGTGCTTGTTGTTGTGTCAAGTGCGCCAGTTGGTTCATCGGCTAATAATATCTCAGGATTATTAATTAGCGCACGTGCTATAGCGACACGTTGCATTTGCCCGCCTGATAATTGGTTCGGGCGCTTAGTTATTTGGTCGGCTAAACCTACTTCAATAAGTGCTGCCTTAGCACGCTCGGTGCGCTCAGCTCGGGACACTCCCGATATAGTAAGTGCTAATTCTACATTTGAGAGAATAGACAAATGTGGAATGAGATAATAGTTTTGAAAAATAAACCCAATTTTCTTGTTTCTATAGTCGTCCCAATCACGATTCTTAAAATCCGACGTACTCTTACCATTGAATGATATAGCGCCAGACGTTGCTCTGTCAAGTCCGCCGATAATATTCATGAGTGTAGTTTTACCACAACCCGATGGTCCTAAAACTGACACAAACTCCGATTTGCGGAAATCGAGCGTTAGCCCGCGCAGAGCATTAACGGTTGTGTTTTCGCCTAGATAGTAGTCTTTGACTATATTTACAAGTTTAAGCATTATAGCCTCCATCAACAACTCATTTGTTCTGTTGTTAACATGCAAATATTTTATTGATTAAGTATAAACTAAACATGAATTGAATATATGATAAATGCATTTTGAATGATGAAAATGTAGCAATTTGTGTTGATTATCTATTTTTTAATGCGGACACTTAGAATAAGATTCTATTCAAAAATTGCTAAATCCATTTTACAAATTTTAAATTACACTGTTTATATTTACCTCAAGTAGTCTGTCTTGCGGGTTTGTTTAAGCTTTGAGGCATTTGTAATTTAGCTTAGTGGTGGTTAGGTTAGAAACTTATTTGCATTGTTAACAGAGATTGCTTGTTCTAATGCTTGAAAGTTTAAAAGTGCTTTTGGTCGCGAGTGTGTGGCGGGGCATATGTGATAATGAGTGTTACTAGCAGTAATTCTAGAGCATTAAATTACAATGGCATATTTAATAAACTATTTGCATATAGTTATAAATAAAGGTGTGGAGGCTCGATGGATCAAAGTATTTATAGGGATATTGCAAATCGTACAGGAGGTGACGTATATATTGGTGTAGTGGGACCTGTGCGTACGGGGAAGTCTACGTTTATTAAAAGGTTTATGGAAACGCTTGTCATCGACAAGATTGACAATGAAGGAAAGCGCGCACGCACGATCGATGAATTGCCACAATCGGCTGATGGCAAAACTATAATGACGACAGAACCTAAATTTGTACCAGCTGAGGCTGTTAGAATAAATGTCGATAAGACGGCAGTGAACGTGCGTTTAATTGACTGTGTGGGGTATGTTGTAGATGGTGTTAGTGGGCATTTAGAAGATGAGAAACCACGTATGGTCCATACGCCCTGGAGTGATTTAGAAATGCCATTCCAAGAGGCTGCGACAATCGGCACAGATAAAGTTATACGAGAGCACAGTACTATAGGCATAGTTGTGCTAACAGATGGAAGCATTACAGGCATAAGTAGAAATTCATATAACACTGCTGAAGATCGAATAATGCGCGAATTAAAATTAATAGGAAAACCTTTTGTCGTTGTACTTAATAGTATCAACGCAGATTCGACAGAAGTGTTCGATTTAGCTGTTGCGTTAAGAGATAAATATAATGTCTCAGTTATTCCTCTAAATGTAGCTAGCGCATCGCCTGAACAATTCGCAACAATATTAAACGAAGTATTAATGGAATTTCCTATTAGTTCTGTTGACATTGAACTACCCAAATGGATGCGCGCACTACCGCAAGACGGACAAGTGATTTCTGATATAATAGCATGTCTTAAAACGAGCGATCAATCAATTGCTAAAATGAAAGACTATGAAAAGCTATGTACAGTTTTTGATAATCTTGATATTTTGCAGTCAGATCCTGACACCGAGGCAGATGCTGGAACGGGTGTTATTAAAATTTCGTTTAGAGCAAAAGACGGCATTTTCTATAAAGTGTTATCGGATGAGTGTGGAACGCAGATAGACGATGAACGGAAATTGATGAATTATGTGGTTAAAGCGGGAATGGCATATAGAGATTATGAGAAACTACGTTCTGCGCTAGACGATTCAATTCGAACTGGTTATGGGATAGTTAGTCCTACAATTGAACAACTGCAATTATCGCCTCCCGAATTAGTTAAAAAGGGTGATCAATACGGCATAAAAATCAAAGCTACAGCGCCTTCAGTTCATATAGTGCGCGTTGATGTTGAGAGTGAACTATGTCCTACAATTGGTAGCGAACATCAATCAGAGGATTTAGTTAATAAACTAAAATCAGAATTTGAAACAGATCAAGCTGGAATTTGGCAAGCCAATTTATTTGGAAAATCGCTGAGCGATCTAGTAAAAGACGATATGTCGTCAAAGATAAGGAACATGCCTGAAGATGTGCAGCAAAAGATAAAGAGGACTATAACTAGAGTTATCAACGAGAGTCGTGGTGGTGTGTTATGTATATTACTTTAAACAAATGCGGACATAGTATTCTATGTCCGCATTTGTAAGGGGATGCGTTTTACAATGCTAAAAGCAATCAAATTTTAGAAATTTAAGTTGGTGTGGTTGTGTCTTGTGTCTCCACTTTTGTAGCGGGTTCATCGGTGCTAGTCATTGGTTCACTCTCGGGTTGATCGCCGAGTGTTGTAGTGGTTTCACTCTCAGCTTTGCCCACAGTGGCACTGCTAGCAGTAGTCGCGGGTGATGGTCGTTGAGCTGTTTTGTTAGGATCTATTACTATTTCTTCAGCACTGTGATGTTGCACGGATGTTGATGTCCATGGTGTCATAATAACAGCGTTCATCAAATCGCTCGGAGCGCCAGGTCTTGCAAAGTAAAAACCTTGACCATATTGTATGCCTAATCCTTTTATATAACTGACATTTTCGATAGTCTCAACACCTTCGGCTACAATTTGTATATTGTTCTTTGTCGCATACCCAACCAACATTTTTATCATATCGGCAACGAACTCGCTATTAACTGATTGATTGATGTAACCACGCGAGATTTTAATCATATCCACATGTACGTTGCTAATGATGCTCTGTAGCGAAGAATCTGTTGATCCGAAATTATCTATTGTAATCAAGAAACCTATGTCATGTAAGGCTTTAATATTACTTAAAACGGTTGAATCATCTGAAATTTGGTCGAAGCTGGCTTGAAGGATTTCAAAGCAGAAGTTGGACGGACCAACTTTTGTTTTCTTTACAAGTCTGCGCAATTCCTCGCTCAGCTGTGGATTCAACAATTGCTTATCAGATAAATTTGTTGAGAGTGTAAATTTGACATCAGGATATTGTGTCGACCAATTTTGGTGTTGTTTGAACAACTGTTCTACAGCCCAAAATCCTACCCAGTTTATGTCACCAGTATGCTCCATAACGCTTAAGAAAGAACTAGGTGGCAATATACCGCGCTCCTTATGTTTCCAACGTAGTAGAGATTCGGCAGAGGTTACTTCTAATGATTCCAAATTAACAATCGGCTGGTAGTAGAGTGTAAAGTCCTTATTGTCGATAGCTGTTTTAATCTCGAGGAAGCTCTTATACTCATCGCTTTCTTGGTTTGTAAGAGAGATGTCATAGAATGCATATTGGTTTATACCCTTGCGCTTAGCAGCAACGACAGCAAGCTGGAGGTTTTGTTTAATGATATCAACTGTTTTACCACCACCTGGGCAAGTCACAACACCTATG
Source organism: Christensenellaceae bacterium (assembly GCA_031278175.1). Classification (GTDB taxonomy): domain Bacteria; phylum Bacillota; class Clostridia; order Christensenellales; family DTU072; genus JAITLB01. The sequence continues at coordinate 18,847 of JAITLB010000040.1, read as the reverse complement.
TTGACATCAAAATCAACTTTAAGCATACCAGCAATAACAATGCTTTTTTGCATTTCCATGATTAGCGTGCGACATATATTATCTAAGTTAGAACCAGCTAATTTGGGGGTTCTATAATAGACATAGATAACGTCATCGCCTTGGCGCGCTAACTTTACGTTTCCACCTAGCACTTGATGGATCTTGCTTAATAATTGCTCTAGAGCTGTATTGTATTGTATTTCTCCAACACTCTTGAATAATGCGGGACTATCAAATATATCAATACGAAACAGTACGATGGTTCCTGTTTTGTTGGTTTCAAGAAATTTAGCAAGCAAGCTAAAGAATTCATCAAATGTTAGCGTGCCTTCTTTTTCCTTTTCTTCCGACCATCTCTTACGTTCGCGTAGGATAGAACGGATGAAGAGTAGTCCTAGACCCACAGTAAATAGTATTATAAGAATTAAGAACAATATTTCTGTGCCAGACGATATTGCTGATAATGAGTACTTTCCCATGTTTACCTCGTTTATTTTCAAGTGACAGGAGTTTCTGTTTGATTTTCTGTCTGATTCTCAGAGCTTGGTTGTGTTTCAGTCGTCTGATCCATTGTGTCTTCTAGCGTCCTGGTTATCGGCGGTTCATCCAATTCCAAGCCCTCGCTTGGATCGGCACCAGTATATTCGATGCCTAATAATTTCAGCGCACTTGCTTCATCTAGCGCGTGACCGACATAATAACCTTGGATTATATCACAACCAAGTTTTCGCAGCGCCTCTGCTTGTTCGGCAGTCTCTACACCTTCGCCTATACATTTTAGTTTTAAGTGCAGTGCTGACCGAGATATTATTTCGATGATCATATTGCTATAACCGTTAAGATTAACGTCTTTTACAAACTCTCGATCTATTTTTATTGTATTGATTGGTAACTTTTTAAGGTAGAGCATTGAAGAATAAACTGTACCAAAATCGTCTAAGTGAATATCTACACCTTCCGAGTTTAACATATTTAATATGCGCAATACTCTGTTGTAGTTTGACATCAAGAATGATTCAGTTATTTCTATAGCGATACTGTGTGGTTTTAGAGCAAACGATCTATAAAAATGAAGGAATGTGGATACAAATCCCTCTTGCATCAATTGCACTGGCGACACGTTCATAGCGATTATTACACCAGAGTTTTCGATTTTCTTAGCAAAACTCATTGCAGACCTGTATACGAAATTTCCAAGTTCGATTATACTGCCGTTACGCTCAGCGTGCTCTATGAAATCGATGATGGGCATATTTAAACGGCTTTTGGGGCGAGTAAGTGCTTCAAAGCCTACTATCGCACCAGTATGCAAGTGCTTCTGTGGTTGGTAATGCAGTGCTAGCATTCCCGACTCGATCAAATCAATAATTGCATTGCGATTAGCATATTTAGCGGAGTCGCCTTGCATCAAGGTGTCATAGTATCCAACAATATATCTGACAGCTGATTCCGTAGCCTCGTTTAGTGCTAAGCGCGCGTGCTGTAATAGATCTTCAAGCTCAGGCTTATCCTTTGCTAGGAACGGTTTGCAGAAACCACCTTTGAATTCTAGTATCAAAAATTGCGTATCGACTCGTATTGGAGCATTGATCAAGCTGGTGTATTTGTCTACTTCTGTAGTCAAAAACTTTGTTATAGTAGAATCTTTTGTGAATATGATGAAACGTGTGTCGCTTGATTGATAGACCATCCCGTTAAAGATGCTGTTCAAGCGCTTAGCAAAATTAATCTTCAACTGATCGTAGAATGTTTGTCCAAACATTACTTTATATCGCTCTAGATCCATCATATCAATATACTCAAAGCAGAAATATTCTGCTGGGTAATCATAGCATGCCTTTTGATAATCGATCTCTAGTTGCGTAAGGTTAGGCAGTCTAGTCAAGTAATCGCAATTAGACAAGTAGAGAGCATCAAGGTATACTGTCATCATGGAAGTTGAATCAGTGCCGAGCATTCTGTATCCGAACATAGTTTTAGTGGATAAAAAGCGGAGATATCTGGTTTCGCCACTTCTGTCAATTAATTGCAGTATGATATCGGGATTTCCCATGCGGTTTTCGACACCCATTTGATTGTTCATGAGCGAACCAATAACGGTGTCATAATCAAATTCTGCTTTAAACTTTTTGTTCTTTTTAAGTATATCACCACCTAAACTTACAAAAAGACTGTATTTGCCCTTTCCTATTCCAACGTTAACGTAACTGCGACTAATATGGTAATATGACAAGAATACTAATACCGATCCGACAAATGAGAAAGCGACCGTCAATATAACAAAAATGATATTTCTAATATTGTCATCTTGAATCTGACTGTCAATTTCAGCGCGGTTTATATAACCTATCATATAGTAATTAGGGATATTCAATGGTGCTTTGACTAAGTAGCAAGGCACACCGTCAACGTCAATTGTTAGATTTTGTTCGTCTTTGACTGTTCCGAATTCCGTATACGAAAAAGCTGATGGCGAGTCTTTTGAGTATAACTTGTCATGGTTAAACTCTTTAGCGGATGCCACAACGATTCCGTCATCGTCTGTTAAGATTACGTTATCCAAATTCAAAATCGGTATTTTTTTGATAAAATCAGAAAGTTTTTCGTATAATACGATGAATTCGCCATCTACACTAGTTGACGGTTTTGAGTATAATATGAGATCAGTATCCCAAAACCTTCCATACGACAAAATATATTGAAGGGGATCGCCATTTTCATCTGTTATCCCTTGAGCCGAAATTCGCTTATAATCTGCCTCGGATAGAGGGTTGCTATCTATTGTTTCCTCATCCGCCACTGCATGCTTTCTTATTGTTGTTGCGTCGAACTTACCGATAGAATAATATCCACTCGAGGTCGCTTCATGTTCTCCAAACTGCAGTGTAGATAGGAAGGCAAACCCCTCATTAATGGCTTTTTCCATAAAGGTTGTCGAGTTAGTCAGTGAAACATCATAGACCGCTTCGTAGCGCAAATGTATATATGATGCATATTGTCCAGTGTATACAATGGAAATAACACTTATAGCTATTAGCACAGAGACAGCAAGTAGGAGTATACGAAAATAATGTTTCTTCATTTCTTGACTCCAGTGCTACTACCAGCCCGAGCCAGCGAAGCTACTTTTTTTATGCTAGGTGTTGTGTTATCGTACACGGCATATGCGTTTTTACCGCTGTTCTTAACTTTGTACATGGCTGCATCTGCTTTGTCAAACAATTCCAAATATGTTGTTCCGTGTTTAGCAAAGAAAGCAATTCCAGCACTGGCGGCAATAGTAAAGCCTTCGTTTTCTAAAGAAAATGCACTGTAAATCGACGACAACATAGCCGCCGTTTTTTTGATGGCATGTGCTTCGTTAGGTAAATCTCTAATAAGCACTACAAACTCATCACCACCGACTCTTCCAATAATATCGGATGATCTAAACAGAGCGGATATGTTTGTTGCAATTTTACCTAGTACCCTGTCACCGCAAATGTGACCGAAGTTATCGTTAATATATTTAAAGTTATCAATGTCTAATAATACAAATGCATAGAGAGAATCTGTAGGTGATGTTTGCAAACATTCGGTAATAACGCTTTCAGTAGTCACCTTGTTATAGAGACCTGTAAGAGAATCGCGGAGTGTTTTCTCTAGCAAAATCTCCTTTTCCTTTACAGGGACATCAATGTCTACAATTTTCCCTATGAGCCGATATGGCTTTCTATCTGCACCATATATCGCAGTTGAAGTCAATTTGCACCAAATAAATGACCCATCGAATTTTTTGATTCGCAAGTTTAATTCATTAAATACTTCACTTGATGAGATGAGTGCTATTAATTTTTCGGCATCATCGTGGCTTGTTATAGCATCGTCACCAGCGAGAACAGTTCTTAAATCGGTAGTTGGCATTATCTTATAGCCAAACTTCTTTTCGAATAGATTGTTTAAGAATAGTATGCGATCTCTCACGTTATAATCAAAAACAATGTCATCGGATTGCTCTGCTACGATCTTATAGCGCTCGGCTTCTAGTGATCTATCGGCTTCCTCGGATTTGACTGATGAAAAATCTACAAGCAAACAACGCACCACTAAATGAGATTTCTTAGGCGCGTTTTTAACAAAAGAGAAATTGTATGTAATAAGAGCGACAACAGGCATGATTTGTCTAGCATCGGATAGCACTCTAAATCGTATTTGCTGTGACTTTAATGCACCCGCACCACTTTTTAGACGCTCTAGCAACATAGTACGATCATCGGGTGCTACGGCATTAAGAAAGCTATTGTTAAATAGTTTTTCAAAATCCGATTCGATATAACCCATATGTCGCAAAATTCCTGGTGTATAAGATCGAATAGTAAGTTTTTCGTCAAAGTAAAACTCTACATATCCTCCAGGAATATAGTTACGCACAAGTTCTAGTATTGGGGAATCCAGTTCAGTCCTTTCCCTAATGCTAAATAATATTGCGCAGGTAGTCGCACCAGCAAATATGAGCGATTGTACAACCACATATATATCGCTAGTGATTAGACCCGCTAAGCGACTAACGATCGCGAAAGCCGTAGCAATGGAATGAAAAATCATCGCAATTTTGATATTTTTCGTCATAAATTTATCCTAAGGTATGAGTAGCTTAACGTATAAACAGGCAAGACTCATTGCGCTATTTGTTACACTATATAAAAGTTGTGCTGATAGAATACCCAAAAGTTTCTATAATAACTTGTATCACTAAATTTACGGTCTACTTTTACAAGATTGCAAAAATACAGCGACTACTTTTGTTTATTATATCATTACAAACCGAAATTTACAATTGATTATTTATCAATATTAGTATTAGATGTGAAATTGATCAAATAATTACAAAATTTGGCATATAAACCGCTCTCAAGCTAGTAAAAAGTCATATGACTAGGTGTTGTAGGCATAATGCGCGCAAAAGACCAGTAAATTTCGTTGGGGCACTCTTACATATTTAGTATGCTAACAGTTAAGGACATTAATTGAGTCCTTAATTGATATATTTTGGCAAGACACAATAGATATATCGCCAGTAAAGATAACCAAACACAAACATTGAGCACCCCTTGATCATTTACATGCAACATATCTTAGTAGATAGATGTAAAACGCTAAATCAACTAGCTAATTCTAAATTATGCACTTGCAAAAAATTTCAACAGTAGAGGTCACTAGAATTTCTGTAAGCGAGAATACAGGGGTTAAATTTCATGGTTTTGGTTTGTAGCCCATGCAACACTTTTGAATTTGTTTTGACATCAAAAGCAGTCAATAAGAAGATTTAGGTGATATATAATTTTTTCAGGTTAATGTTGCAATTTGAGATGGGCGGGTAAAACGTTTGTATTTTTTTGCGATTGAATGTATAATTTTATAGTTAACTGAAATAGTCAGTTGTTAAAAAATGCGCGAATTAGCGCACAAAGGAGGAATTGCATGTATCAAAAAAGAGTACTAGCAATACACGATATTTCATGTTTTGGACGTTGTTCATTGACCGTTGCACTACCTATAATTTCGGCTATGGGGATTGAGACTGTCGCCTTACCCACGGCAATCTTGTCCACTCACACAGGTGGCTTTACTGGTTTTACATATCGCGATCTGACGTGTGATATTGAACCCATATGCAAACATTGGGAGACATTAGGACTTAAATTTGATGTTATATATACAGGATTTTTAGGATCGTTTGAGCAGATAGATCTAGTTGCAAAAATATTTGAGAAGTATAAGGCAATGGGTACTAGTATAGCTGTCGATCCTGTGATGGCTGACAACGGAAAATTATATTCGATATTCAACTCGGACTTTCCTCAAGGTATGAAGAGGCTTTGCGAGATGGCGGATATAATTATGCCTAATATAACAGAAGCCTCGTTAATTTTAAATGAGCAGTATAGAGAAGGTCCTTACGAAGAGTCATATATAGACGATATGCTTGTGAAGTTGTCAAAACTAGGACCAAACAAGGTTGTATTGACAGGTGTTTACCACGATGAAACTAATTTGGGCGCACGCTCATATGATAAAAATACAGGAGTGTTTTCTTTTTCGTCTAAGCCACGTATAGAAGGATATTATCATGGCACGGGTGATGTATTTGGTTCTGCTCTAGTGGGTGCGATAGCAAAAGGGAAATCGACCGAGATGGCGACACAAATTGCTGTCGATTATACCGTGGGATCCATAGATCGTACGTTTAAAGCAAAAACTGACATTAGATTTGGTGTCAATTTTGAAGAGGGCATACCAGAGCTGATAAAACTTTGTAGCGTTTAAGCGAATGAAATTTTTAAGGTAAAGTTAGTTAGGCATCAAATCACTTTATAGTGACGGGGCTAGCTGTTTAAAAATTTAGAGTGAGTTAAGGGGCATTTAATGTGCTTTTGTGCTGGCTCTAAATTTACAGTTAATCTGTAGCGCTCTTAAAATAATCTTTATATACTTGCATTTGGGGCAGTTAATGCCCTGGTTTTTACTAAAAGCACGTAGCAGTCGAGAAAATTGTAATTTACTATGTTGCAATTGTTGCAAGACAAGTGCTCATATTGTATAATATTAGGATATTTAGCAAAATTAGAATGTTTTGCTAGAGAAGTATATTTTGCTAGTTTTAAGTTTGCCTGTGGCAAACCAGAATTGCATGTAATTGAAACTATGACCGGGAGAAATTAGTAATGGTCAAAAAAATTATCATATTGTTGCTATGCGTACTTGTTGTTGGTGCGGCATTGGCAGGTTGTACTGAAAATTATAAGAGAGACGCAGTAGCAACTGATGATTTATCAAATGCCGTTGTCCAATCAAATGGTGGGTTAGCCGTAAAGCTAGGTAAATATTTGTATTATATAAATGGATATGCAGGCAATACAGTTGATAATTCTTATGGTGATGTGCTTAAAGGAGCCATTGTAAGAGCAGAAATCAATGAAGAAGGTATTCCAGATTATAAAACGAACGTAGTTATTGTACCCAAAAATGTCTATAACACTGTTGCCACGTCGGGTTTGTATATACAAGATGGGTATTTGTATTATTCGAGTCCATCTGTTGATAAAGATAAAACAGGTGCAGTGAGAACGGCTGCAATGTATTTGATGAGAAGCAAACTAGACGGCACTGGAACACAAGTAATCGCAAAATTTGACGATTATACACCAGTATACAAGGTGGTAAGCGGATACATTCTATATATGAATAGTAGCAATGAGTTGCATCAAATTGATTTAAATGCAAAAAAATTCACGGATAAAACAGTCGACACAGATGTCACTTCATACTACTCGACTCCAAGGGCCGATGATGAAAACGCTTTAGTTAATGCTATTTTCTATATAAAGGCAGCTGAGGTAAAAACGGATACGCATAACGTTGTTTGGGCATATAGAGCAGGTAGCGAGTCACCTGTAAAGGTTATAGTAGGCAATGAACCGTCATATCCAGCAGCTTCACTAGAAATTTCAACAGGATATACACTAGCTCTTGTCGAGTCGCTCTATATAGGCGATAAATTGCGACTTGTTTACACCAAAACAGATAGTGGTCCTAATACTCGCTCTAATGGAACATACTCTTTTGACTTTGATCAAACACTCAGCTTTGACCATACCAAGGAAGTCCGCTACACATCAGGTCGCAACATAACAAAGTTGTATTTTCTTGATGATGAAAATCTTATCGCGACACTTAGTACAGATATTTGTCTCTTTAGAAAGATAAATGGCGAATTTGTAAAAGATGTCGTAGCATTGATCCCAAATTCAGCGGTTATCTTTAAAGTGGTTAAAGCTGAAAACAGCATCGAAATTTATTACACTGCATCTTCAAAGATAAGCAGACTAAAAGTCCTCGAGAAGACCGAAACGGGGTATGTCGTTGATTTTGCACCTGAGGCTGTTGAGGTCTTTACATCATCCTACAGCACGACTTGGTTACAACCTGAGGAAATTGGAGGGTTGATTTATTTTTGGAATACCAATGCTAAAGACTATACCTATTACCTCAATTTATCAAAGGTTTTGCCGCGAGACTCCGAATCATTGACACCTGTACAATTAAGTTTAATAACTGGTGAGGATGAAGTCGCTTTGTTAACGACATAATAATTTGCTTTGATATTCAATATAACAAAAGTGCTCTTCGTGTTTTGTGGTGAGCGCTTTTGTAATAGTTAAAGCAACACGCGTTAACTTTAATGCGTTTACACTTGTCTTAACAAGAGTGCGCTTAAAAGTTGAGGTGGACAAAAAAGTAGACATTAAACCAACAATAATTTTAAGTTGTTAGCGTTAAATTAGTTTACTTTTTTGACTGGCATAAATATAATATACAAAAACATAGTGAAGGGTGGACTGATGGCCAAATACAGAAAATGTACACGCTGCGAAGTTAACTATATAACGGATGAAAAAGAGTATTGCGATATTTGCTTGGCGGAAATGAAAGGCGTACAAGTTAACGCAGACGTAGAGGATGATGATCTTGAGCTATGCCCAAGATGTCATCAGAATTATATAGCAGAAGGCGAGCGCCTTTGCGAAAACTGCTTAATGGAGCAAAACAAACTAAAAGCGATTGCCGCAAGCGAGTATGAATGGAATGATGATGATCCAACAGAAATCGATGTCGTTGAAGAAGATGACATATTCATACCAGATGAAGTCTCACTTGACGCAATAGGTGATGAAGAATGGAGCACGGAAGATGATGCACTGTCGGACGATCCAAAGAGTGTCGATGATATTTTCATTGATGACTTAGATCTTGATCTCGATGACGATATTATCGATGATGACATTGATATTGATGATTCCGAAATGTAAGAACTAAAAATCGCGATTTTCTGATGACCAGTTTACTGTTTGTTTACTACGCTAGCAAAATAAAAAGTAAACGGTGCTCTCAAGGTTGCTATTAAAGACTTAATATGATATTATTTTACGAGTGACTTTTCGAATTCTACAGATGATATTGTTGCATGACATTATGAGTAGAATAGCAGATAGAGTATTCGTAATACGGAGAAGATGCTAATGCGGCTAGACCTATCTAAATCTAAATTGTTAACCGTTTTTTTTGCATCGGTACTGCTAGCAGTGCTGTGTTATGTGTCTGTTGTATCGGTTGGTAATTCTGCGCTAGCAGCAGAACTTACAATGCCCGAAGAAGAATACAATAGTTTTGTAGCGCGTTTTTTGACCTTTGAGATTGATACAGCTGACTATGTAAGTGGCACAATAGTATCGAAAACTACTGCTCCGACAATAACTATCAAACTTACTGGTAGTGAGAAAAACGCAACAAACACTCTACTTTATTATGCGGTTAAGGAGTCAATAGGCACTCCAACTGCTAGTGATTGGTTGCAAGCTACAGGTCAATTCATAAACGATGGTAACAACGTTTCTATGTCTATAAGTAGTCTAAGCTTTGTGCCTGAGCAAGTGGACATTTATAGCACTTACATATATTTTAGAACGCGTTACGTGGTAGCCGAAGATAGTTATGTTCAATATGATAATCCGCGTTTTATCAATTTAATATTAGACACAGCAATTCCAATAGACAGTCAAATAACTAACATAGTTACACATTATCAAACATCAAACACATGGGCTACTTACGACACAGCAACTTTGGCACCGTGGGTTTCTACGGCTATCCGTTTTACAATCACAACATCTGATACGAGCACAGGTCAGTTATTTTATTGTCTAGAAGACGGCAAAGAGATCCCAATTGACGCTCAAAATAAGCAAGCGGTTATAAATGCTGACACATTAAGCTCAGACCCCTACTATGGCGCTTACGCGGGGCCAGTAAGGTTTAAAGCAACAGACGCGTCAGGAAATTCTACGTATTGGTTTACCAGAGTATTAAACATTAAAATTGACACGCGCGATCCAGTATTCTCTGTAGGGGCACGTAAGTCTAACGGGGAAACCTATGTGTCAAATTCATGGTCACCATACGATGTTCAATATATATTGACATCAGACATGCAAAGTACTAAGTATGGGGCAGGATCGCAGTTTTATTATACCGAAAAATCTGTAACCGAGAACGAATGGTTCCCTCTAACATCACTAACTCCAACATCAGGTCAATACATTGCTACATCAAGCAAAGATTATCTGTCTTTTAAGGCTGTAAGTGAATCAGGTAAAGAGTTCTATCCAACGATGAACATATGGTCGACGCGAATTGATAAGGTGACTCCTGGTTTGGTGCTTAACGCTAAAGATGGACACGGGTTTTCTGTTAAGACGGCAGGCACTGTGCCAGGCACTGATTACAAATCAGGATATGCAAGCAATCTTATTTCTTTTGAAGCGACAAATTCCGCAACCAACGTTTCCACCGTTACATATGCTTATGCTAATATAACGGACGATCCCGATGTGGCGGATCCCGTTTATGTAGAAGAATCGACAACTAGTCCATATAAAAAGGATTTTCTATATGCAGAGGATACACCTGTAACGAAGACATTTATATTTCGTGCTATGTCCGCTGCTGGATTAAAAAGCGAAATTAAATTCACAACTACAATAGTTCCCTCTCAATATGAGTTCGCTTTTGCGGATCCAATTTCTTATGAAAAGATAAATGGCTGGGGAAATAGTGCGATAACAGTTAAATTTAGAGTTCAATCAGTGATTGGCACAGACAATGAATTTAGTTTTTCATGGGCACCTGCAGGTTCTAGTCAACCTAATAATATAAACACTAAGTTATTAAGTAGCACCGATGGATATAGCATTTATGAGGGCAGTATTGCGGTGTCAATAAACAAGCAAGTGTTGGCATTTACTGTCACTAATTTGTCAGGCGATAAACAAGAGATACAAACGAATGAACAGATATGGTTGGATACTACTCCACCTAATGCGACAATTGTAAGATACTTAACAGGTAGCAATCAGTATATAGATGATGATGGCTGGGCTAATGGGCGTGTTACAATTTATTTGACACCACAGTCAGGGAACTACTCAGGGATATCGTGTATCCCTTTGTTAGATGGGTTGCAAACAACAGAATTAACATTTGATGGTGTAGGATACTCTAGAGAGGTAACAGCATCAGGAAAGTATGTGTTCAGGTTGCTTAGTGGTTCAGGTCTGTATACCGATTACACCGTTTCAGTCAACATAGACCAAACGGCAATAGTGCTTGAGGAAATTAATGCATTTGTTGATAAAACAGTAGGCAATGAGGTTATCGAAAGCGGACTAGGCTTTAATACAGGCACTTCAACAGTGTTGCATGTTGTATCTGAGACGGTATCTGGCAATGTTACGCTTAAGTTTAAGACTAATCAAGACGGGCATTTTACTGTATATTATCAGCTTTTGTCAGGTGCAACCCCGACAGAAGGTGCTTATATAACTAGCATCACTGATGAATTGGTAGTTGATGTTTCGCAGTTCAAAGTGACTGGCAGTACAGGAAGTGTCCAGTATGCATTCTATCTTGAATCAAAGGCTGTTTCTGCAGCGGGTGTGCGTAGCAAAACAGCGGTACACACAGTTAGAGTAGACTATGATATTAAAGAATATACGATTGAAGTCGCATATGCTGTGTCACAAGAGTTTGTAAGGGAGAGTGTGCAATTTGTACTAAGATCGGAGATCGAGATTGTCGAGTATCAGTACAGAGCAATCTCTGACGATGGCGAGAGTGGCATTCTTTCGTGGGAAACGGCAACAAGCGACATTAAAATTGATGGTGTTTATTATACTGGTACTTTTAAATTTGAAGGACTAGACGGATTAAAATACAATAATACCACCCTGGGTAAAGCTTTCTCTGGCACATTAGAGTTTAGAGGTATTAGTTACGCTAATGCGGTGAGTGCCACATCTGCTGGGATTGTAATAAAAGTTGATGGTAGCACACCCGATCCTCTAAATGTAATTAGTTTTAAAACGACTGGCGGGACATGGGATTCTCTCGAGCAAGAAGAAGGTGTGAAAAAAGTGGTGTATATATATACACCCGTAGGTGACAATAATCAGGCTACATTGCAAAAACCTTCGGCATTGGTCTTTAGAAATTTTGCGCCGATTGAGTATTATATCCTCAACGCAACTAATGTAAATACCCCTATATCAGAGAATGCATTTGCTAATGCTCAAGCGATCGATACTACACAAACGATATCTCATGGCGCTCATTATTTATATGCTAAAAGTATATACGCTGGAGCCACCTATTCTCAGATATATAAAATAGTATACATTGAAGAGAAAACAACGCCATCTGTTATAATGTATGCCATAGGAGCTGCAAAAAACTCGGCAGGCATATATGCCTACAATTGGTCTGACTATGCTATGGTGCAACTGAGCATATCTAATATTGAAGGTGGATCTGGTATTTACGTTTATTTGATAGACCAAGCTGGCAATCGTAAACTGTTAACCAATTCACCTATCAAAGAAAACAGTGGAGCAAGCACTATAACAATTTCATTCGATGGCACTGGGAAACAGGAAGGTTTGGATGGCGCTACATACACTTATCCAGGCAATTTTAACGAGATATTCAGTTTTGAAGTTGTAACGATCGGCGGCGTTTTAGCAAAATTTAATGCAGAAGATAGGGTTCATATAAAAATAGACGTGCTAGAACCAACATTTAACATCCATGCTAGGACGGATTCCCGTGAGTGGATAGTTAGTACAGGTAGTAGCGAAGCGGACTATACGATTGATTGGGTATCCGAAGACATATTCCTAAGAATTGTGCCTACGGTAGTAAATAGTGATGGTAATTATGAAGAAGTGGCAGAAGGCACAATAATTAATCCTAGTGGTGTAATATATTGGTACAAGATAGGTGCTGCTGGTGATCAACAGCAATTGCCAGGTAGAGGAACATATTTCTCGTTTGATGATTTGATAATGTCGCGTGAGGATAAGGACAGAAATGGTGTGTTTGAGCTTATTATTACTGCAAGTGTTCGCGCTGGAAAAAAGTCATCGTCCACCACTATTATCATACAAATAGACCGAATAGTTCCAGAATTTGAAATAAATGGAAGAGTCAAGCCTGAGGGTGCTACAAACGATGAGATAATTTCATCAGGAGCGTGGACTCGCGCTAAAACTGTTACACTCTCAACTAAATCTATTGTAACAGCAAATGCCCCATTGGAAATAACATACACTTATTATACTGCTAGCAATCCAGATCAATTGGCTAAATGGGATAATGAGTTAATCGTAACTGAAATATCTCGAATTTACATTGTAGCAACAAATACAGCTGGATTGACTGTAACGCATTATTTTGATGTAAACATTGATTTTACTGCACCTGTGATACACTCAGGGATTATTCAGAACAATTCAGTTTGGCTTGATGGTAAAGAGATAATTGATCGCGAAAATCCGTTCAAATATTATGTTGATCAAACTATTACATACACGGAAAACAATCTTAAGTCGGCATATTACAATGGTTTCCCGTTGATAAATGGCGCAACTATCGGTACAAATACAGTAGATAATAGTAATGGCGGTTTTGTGCATATTGTTGTTGAAGATTTAGCGGGGAATGTTGCAGAGCTTGTATTTTATATGACAGTATTTGAGTTGACTGTCAATAATATTACACTGAGCGCAGAACATCGGGCATTACTCAATACTTTCATAGAACAATTTGAGGCGGCTCAAGAAACTGGTACAATTACAGATACTCCGAGAATAGCGTATTTTAGTAGCAGGATTAGTGAACTAGAGGATAGACTCGGCACGCTTCAATCAGAAGTTACGATATATCAGGAATACCTTAAAAGAATTGCAGAAGAAACACAATTTACGTTAGCAAATGATTATGCAACGATGTATTCATATATTAACCTGTTCATATCTCCAGATGAAACAATACGATATCCTGAATGGCAACAAACTGTCATTATAGCAGAACCTATGTATGCGAGTGCTTATCTGAAATTGAAGAGCGAGTATGAAAAATTGCGTATATACATGGCAGCTGTTGAATTGTTGCAGTCAGAGGTTAGAGCACTTCCAGCTGTAAATGTCGTGGAAAAGGACGATTATACTAAGATATTAACTTCGTATAATGCATATACAAACTTAGCAACGACACAGAAAGGTGTTTTTGACACTGCATTGTATACCAAGATGATGGAGCTTAAGAGACGTTGCGAGATATTATTGCTTCAAGACGATAATACAGGTGTCAAAATAAGCGGTGACAATTTATCGCCAGGGGTAAGGCTTGAAGTTCAAGAATTTGCTAATTCAACCGCTTATGTACAAAATGCGCAAAACTCGCTTTTGGAGTTAATGCCTACTTCATCGGCTAGAGCTATAATTTACGTTAAAAAATTGATGCTATCAGATCTTGGCGCACAGTATAATACTGGTGAAATTACAATCGAGTTAAATATACCCAATGAGTATAAGGAATTCATCGCTTTTGGTGTATACAAGCTGACATCGGATGGTTCAATAATACCGATAGACAACATTCTAATTAACGCATATGGCACGAGTGTATCGTTTACATCGACATCACTAGACACATATATTTTAGCCGTTAGAGCCGAAATTAAGGGTACTAGCACAGATGAAAATGTTCTTAACATATTCGATATACCAATTGACTATACCATGCTGACATATATAGCGTATGTTGCAATAGGGTTGTTTGGTGTAGCTTTACTGGTCTTAGTTTTAGTTGGAATTAGACAACGCAGATTTGTCAATAAGTATAACAAGAAATACAAGAACGCTCTGGTTAGAAGGGGACTTGCTAGTGTACCTAAAGGCAATCCGAAGCCACGAACTAATCCAGTTGATGGAAAAACACCGTTTGATTATGACTAATTTCTGTGTACAGTATTTTGAGATATAATCAAAAAGTGCTTTAGATACAGCTTTTGAAAGAGGAGTGTATGTTTGACGATCTAGAGTTAATTTGGCAGTTTTGCTTGACTATAATCTTGTAAGTTGGTGCGGTCTTTGTTGTTCGCTTAAAAAAAAATCTAAAAAACCGAAATATGCGTTGCATTTATTTGTACTGTTTGCTCGGTTTTTAGTGCGCTATTTAGTGCTATACATAAGGAGCTTTTATAATCTATAATTTTCTGCATGTTTGAGAATTATGTGCGTTTAAGCGATCATTCAAGTAGCTTAGCTACTATAAAAATAAATTAGGAGCAGTTTAATTTATGTCATTAAAAACGAAAGCTTTCGTCAATTTTTATGCAGGAATTGGAGTTCTTGAAAAATTTGTCGAACTTGATCCGTGGGCTAAGAGCATCGCCGATCAACATAATTTGTCCGTGTGGTTCAATGTTAAGGATGGTCCCAACGGATTATTGACCTTTTCAAATGGTCGCGTGTCAGCTACGGAATATTCTAGAGGCGACGCATGCGATGTGAGATTGTACTTTAAATCATGTGAACTATTCAATGATGTTGTAGATGGGAAGGCGGCAGGTTCGCCACTACCTCTTAAAGGAATCTTTAAGACATTAAAGTTCATGGGAAAGCCCGATAGTCCTTTTAACGTGTTAACTAATGAAATGGCAAATATAATGAGGCAAGGCAAGCGTTGCAATGGTGAGTCTGTCAACGAACTGAGCACACAATTGGCATTTTACGCAATGGCAGCGGGGCTAGCGCAAGTAGGTAACCATGATCGCATTGCTAAGATAGCAGCAGCGCGGATTCATGATGGAGAAATAAGTGTTGAGATTAAGGATGTGGCGGCTGCTACGGTAATAGCAAGTGGTGGCAAACTTAAATGCGCACTGAAGAAGTCAGAAAATCCACGTGCATTTATGATTTTTGATAATTTGGATATAGCAGGGAAACTTATCCGTGGTGAAGTCGATGCGATGTCTTGCCTCAGTTCAGGTCTGCTTGTAATGAAAGGGTTTATTCCTATGTTGGACGATCTCAACAAGATTCTTAATATCGTACCAAAGTATTTGAGCTAGGAGGGACAAAAAATGAAAACTGTATATACGTATAACAAAAACCGTGAACTCATGCAACGCGCCGCTAAGGTAATTCCTTGTGGTGTGTATGGGCATTTAGGTCCAGCAGAAGGATGTATGATCCCGACATCAGCATATCCTTTCTTTGTGACTAAGGCTAAAGGTTCAGAGATGTGGGACGCTGACGGCAATAGATTTATAGACTACATGTGTGGATATGGACCAAATGTCTCGGGGTATTGTGATCCTGAAATAGATGAAGCCGCAATGAAGCAGATTGCAATAGGTAATTGCACAACTCTTCCCAACACTATAATGGTCGATTTTGCCGAATTGTTGACAGACACTGTCAAAAAGGACTGGGCATTTTTTGCAAAAAATGGCGGGGATGTGACACAGCTTGCGATAATGACCGCGCGCGCACACACAGGACGCAAGAAGATAATATTTGTTAATGGTTATTATCATGGTGTTGCGCCTTGGACGCAAAAACCCGATTCGCCAGGTGTTTTACCCGAGGATTGTCGCAATTCGATTTACATTGATTTCAATGATTTGACGCAATTGAATAAAGTTATTTCCGATCAAAAGGAAAAAATTGCTTGCTTTATTGCTACACCATACATGCATGGCAATTTCAAAGATAATGTGTTACCAGCAGACGGGTATTGGCAAGAAGTGCGCAGACTCTGCACGGAGAACGGCATTGTTCTAATTATTGACGATATACGTGCTGGGTTTAGACTTAATCTTGCAGGTTCAGACGCGCATTACGGATTTGAGGCTGATTTAATATGCTTTTGTAAGGCTATTGCTAATGGTTATAATGTATCCGCATTATGTGGAAAGAACTTCATTAAGCCCGCTGTAAGCTCTATAATGTACACAGGTAGTTATTGGATGAGTGCAGTGCCATTTGCAGCTGGGATTGTCAACATTAAAAAGTTAATCAAAGCTGATGCATGCACATATTTCCGCACCTTAGGACTTCGTTTAACCGATGGATTAGCAAAGATCGCAAAATCGAAGAATGTTAACCTCTCCATCTCAGGTGAGCCAGCTATGTTCTATTTGATGATTAAAGACGATAATTCGCTTATCCTACATCAAGAATGGATAGCGGAATGCGTCAAGCGCGGAGCGTTTCTTACTAACCATCACAATCATTTTATAAACTTGTCGCTGACCGAGGATTTGGTCGATGAGACGCTTGAAATCTGTGATGAGGCAATGGATGTAATGATTAAAAAGCATCCCGAGGTTTATAAATAGAAAACATTGCTAAAAAGCGAACCGCATG
This sequence comes from Christensenellaceae bacterium, assembly GCA_031278175.1. Taxonomy (GTDB): domain Bacteria; phylum Bacillota; class Clostridia; order Christensenellales; family DTU072; genus JAITLB01. The sequence continues at coordinate 1,520 of JAITLB010000040.1, read as the reverse complement.
CGGTTCGCTTTTTTAGTGGAGAAGCACAAATATCTAACATTACCGCAATACTCGGTGCATTTTAGGCGCGGTTGTGAGGCATGAAAAGATAGCATTAATAGTTAGGGATAGGTTTGTTTTTATTTTAACTAGAGGCAATACAAAACCGCAAACATTAACTCTTACATATTATCCGTCTTAGTAGGAGTCTACTCGCAACCTTTTCTTTTTTCCCTACAAAACTTATTGAATTTAAGGTTTAATAGACAGAATCTAGCTTAACATGTGACTAAGAAACGCACACCCACCCTTTGCGAGAAATTTTTGAATGGTTTTCCCTTTGCTTAATGGGAAATGGAAAAGAGAAGTGTGTTTTGATTTAACTTTAGCAAAATGCAGATATGAACTCGCTTTATTTCAATCTACCTAATGCTCTATCAACCCTCTGGGCAGTTTTTTCGCCTTAAGGGAGTTTAGTATTGACAAATGGGCATAAAAAGTAGTAAAATATTAGGCAGAAAAGAGAAATTTTCTCAAAACCCGCTTGTTGCATAATCAAGTTGTCATAGTATTAAGACATAAATGCTAGGATTTCAATTGTGCGATTTGATTTATTGTGTACAGGTAATCTACGACTGTTGCCTTAGTTTTGGTGTGCTTTTTTTGATATTAGCATGTCGAGCTTTGTTTTGCACCCGTGCAGGAGATAATTTATGATGTTAAGTAAAGACTCTAACCCAAGAAAAGCTAAAAGGTTTATATATTGTGCAGTAGTGACGATAATTTTCTTGCTATTTGCATTGCTCTTGTGGACTACAACTATTTTAAGAGTGTTTGAACCAGCGGCGGCTACTGCCTATACAGGCACGGATACAAATGCAAATAAGGTATACGAAGCTTATGATAGCGCGCCTCAGTATTACGGTTGCGGTAGTAGTATCGATTATACGGTGGCATTTGCACCTAACCATATGAACGGCTATGCAGATGTTAATAGTATCCATGACGGTATTATTAGTACGGAGTCGTACAATACTAACTTTTATCATTCAAATGGAAGCAATAATGTTTCTAGTTATGGTCCGCTTAGCGATGTTGCAACAATCGCAGAGCATCGCTATTTTGTGCTTGATTTAGGAGCGGCAAGACTAGTGAGCGGAATTGACTACTGGGTTAGAGGAGATAAAGATAGAAGTGGGAATGGTGGAATAGTAGACTATGAAATTTATATTGATAATGGTAATATTGGTGATATTGACTACCAGGAAAATGGAAACAAACACATACTTGCAGAAGTCTTAACTCCAAATATATATTTTAAAAAGATATCAGAAGGTACGTTTAAACATGACTATTCACGCTCTGATCAGCTCTCCGGAAATGGGCTTGGCCCTGGAGATGAGGGTCAACTACATACGGCATTATTAGATGATTTTTATTTTGCCAGATATGTTGTATTATGTGGAAAAACTACATGGCGGTACGATCTCAATCCTCCTGGCTCAGTATGGGGTGATTTGTCCGCATCAGAAATAAAAATA
>JAITLB010000274.1 GCA_031278175.1 Christensenellaceae bacterium | reverse complement strand
TGTTAATTGTGCCTGTTAAATCACTCAGTATTTCCTCAAGTAAAACTGAAATCTCATCATCTAGCACAACAGGTGAGATAGCGACATTATCTCACTCATTAAACTTTGGTTGTGTGTCTTTGCCGACAAATACGTCAGTAGAGTATTACGTAAGAGAGTCTTCGTTTATTGATAATAGTTCGCTTTCAAATTTACGGTTAATAAGCAACACTATAAAGGTTAAAGCTGGGACTCCAAGTGGCACGCAAATTAAAGTTTATGGCATATCAGGTAATATTACAAGCGAGGATTTAATTTTAACTGTTACAGTGCCGATTGAAACAGTCACCATAAATGCAAATGCTAGTAGTGTCACATCATCAAGTGTATCTGGTGGAATAGTTATATTTAGTGCTAAACTTAATCATAACAAGCAAATTCCGACAAATTCTGACATAATATATTACGTTAATTCCATTTCAAACGTTGACGCAAGCGTTCTTGTTGGGAATTCGCTGATTTCCAATGCGCTTAAAGTAAAAAGTGGTTTGGCATCTGGTTTGACAGTAACAGTATATGCAGTAGCAGGTGGCATTCGGAGCAATGACATAATCATAAATGTAGTTGTTCCAGTTGAAACAATAAGCATAACAAGTAACAAAACCGTTGTGTTATCATATTCTGATTTAAGTAAGTGTGAAGAAACTGTATTCACGGCAAAATTCAACGCCGGTAAAAAAGCACCAACAAATACAGAAACAACTTATTATATTCGCAGTGGTTTAGATTTCGTTGAATACCTCAAAGGAAACACACTTAAAGTTAAAGCGGGGATGCCTAGTGGTGCAACAATAACAGTATATGCAATAAGTGGTGGTATAACAAGTGCCGATATAATTTTAACATTAAATGTACCTGTAGAAACAGTTTATATAACACCTAGCACAACACAAGTATTATCATCGAGTCAGAGCGGTGGCGAAATATCATTTGGAGCTAGCGTTAATGTAGGCAAACAGACACCTACAAACAATATAATTGCATATTATGTTGAGGACAAAACAAACATAGTTTCAGATTCAATTCAGAGTGGCACGATGCTAAAAGATCCTTTGTTTAAAATCAAAGCAGGTGTTGCAGGCGGTACGATCATTAGTGTCTATGCGATAAGCGAAAACATTAAATCGGCAAGCGTTGAAATAATGGTTATCGTTCCTGTAGAAAAGATTTCATTGGTTGCGAGTGCTACCACAATAGCATCATATTCTACATTATCGAATTGTGAAAGTGTTATATATAGTGCTATTATAAATTCAGGTCTCAAACCAGCAACGCATATAAATAACATCAAATATTATGCTGAAAGTGTAGAGTATATTGATTCTAGTTCCATATCAAGCGCTACACTGCTTAAGACTAATTCAATTAAAGTTAAAGCTAATGTGGCAAGTGGTACTGGAATAAAAGTTTATGCGATATGTGATGGCATAAAATCATCGAGTGTATCTGTATCAGTAAGAGTGCCCGTTCAATCGATTACACTCAGTTCGACTTATCCACGTGGCACAAGAATAACCCCTACGGTAAATTCTGGCGCAACCAATAAGACTGTTGTTATTCAAGCTTATACTGTAACGAACTATGGTCAAACCTCTAATGAATATAATAATAAAGATAAAAGCGAGTATTTTGATCCAGCAGAAAATTCAGTGTTTTTTGCTCCTACAAATTTAGTAGCAGGGTCAAAGGTGTCTATCGATTATAAAGCTAGCGAAGATGGTGGGATTACGCGCACATGTACATTTACAATTGCAGCACTGGAATCAAGCAAATTCACATTAACATATTCTAGTGATAGTCAAGGGTATGCACTGACAAATGAGCAATTAGAAACTGGGAAATATACTACTATTACGGCAAAATACAATGGTGCGGAACTATATAGTGGTTTAACCTCAAGTATATTGACCGACTCATCATTAAAAAACGCTACAGCAACAGGCATGAATCTAACTGCAAGCACAAGTGCCGCAGGCAATGCAAAAATAGCATATACGGTCAAGATTCAAGATGGGAATACAAGTTATAATATCTCTAAAACGCTTTCGGTTTTTCGACGTGTGAAAGGTGAACCGTCAATACAACAGTCAGTTATTGTACAAAAAACTACAACTTTGACAAAATTAGACAACGCTATAGTTGCTAATGGCACACCAACCGGTTATTCGCTGAGTAAATTAGAATTTATACCATCAGAAGGTTCTAATTATGGCATAACGGCAGCTGGTGTCCTAACTATTAAAACTATAAATGTAAATCCAAGCATTCAATTGAGAATGACTCAGGACTATAATGGTCGCACAATTACTTATACTTCGAGTCCAATAACTATCAAGTTTCACACTTATACAATACAAAAGGTAGAAGAGGATATAACTGGTCCTGACTCTGTTATAGCTATAAACGGGTTAACAGGACATATTGACCCTTTAGTTCGCCCAGGATTTGCTTTTGTTGGATATTATGTAAATTCAACCGCAAATCTGATTTGGGACTCGAATGGCGACCGAACAAGTTACGCAATTACTGGTGACACACTACTTAAGGCATATTGGCTTAAGACACACTATCAAGAAGATAGAGATACTGATGTATATAATATATCAAGGAATTCTTATGATGATAATTATAATCCTGGATTTGATGTGCCAGCATTGATAAAAGCTGGTTACACTAAAGTTGAGATAACAGTCAATTATGATATTAGATCTGAATCGGTTTGGACATCTGGACAACGTCTACAAATTGCTGACTACAGAAAGACAAAAGAGCTAGGGCGAAAAGATACATCTCAAGGCATGAATTGGGTACGTTACGTTTATACAATCACTGTGGATATTAGTATGCTTAATAGTGATACAGGAGCGTTTGTGGTATTGATCTCAAAAACTGAAACTGCAGAGGTGTCATATGGAACTCGAATAATAACAGTAATTGCTAAAAAGAGGTAATATTAATAGTTCTTCATTTATCGAATATCCTAAAAATGAATATTTCACTAAAATGGAAGATCAATAAATCAAACACATAAAGTATATACAATATACTGATCCAGATCAAGGAGGCAATATGTGTATTTTCAATAATAGCAAGAACAGACCAAGACTGGTCCTAGTGTTGTGTTTAATTACACTTGCTACATTATTTGTGGTGAGCACTTGTTTTGCCTCAATTACTCCAGGTTTTGTATATGCAAGTAGCGAGGTGAAGAACAATTCACGACTCTTAAATACCATATCATACCAATTAGAGGATAACACTGACTATGTAGTAAATAGTAACGTGGCACGTTCATATCCTTTAGGTGGGAGACTTGCAAGTATATTTGTTGAAATAGATTCACCTAGTGGTGAAATTCAGGATTTAGGAACAAGAAATGTTAATGGGCGAGAAGTAGACCTATGTGGTATAATTGCAGGTGGTGGCGAGGTTAGTGAATCATTTGCAGTTGACGTGCAAATGAAGTTTAACAAGGAATTTAGCACAAGTGCTGATACAGACGAAACACAGATAATTGGTACAGATTACTATTTATCTAC
>JAITLB010000273.1 GCA_031278175.1 Christensenellaceae bacterium | reverse complement strand
AAACCTGGAGTAATTGAGGCAAAACAGAAACTTGCAACAAATAATGTAGCAATTGTAATTAAACACAACACTAGGAACATCTTTGCTCTGTTCTTTCTATTATTGAAAATATACATATTGCCTCCTTGTTTTGGGATCAGTACTCTGTCGCAATTTCAAAATCATTACTTTTAGCAGTTTCATTTGCATGCAATGGTATATAATTTACTACAAATGAGCCACTTCACCTCGCATTACAGTATTCACCTTGCTCACAGGTTCTAAAGCAACACTTTGAATATATGATACAACCTGTCAGGTAATTATATCAAAAATATGGATGAAAATACAACTTTTTTTCAAAATTAACTATTTTTTTACCAATTACACATATTAGCACGTTACTGATAAATTTTTTGCTTCAAGTACGCTATTGTCATCTCAATATAATCCTCAAAATGTGATTCGAACTCCGTTTCTTAAAATCCGTCTCAAGCTCGATCGGTTGAGACATTTAATAATATTTTAGCGGGTTTGCCATGAATGCAAAGTATCATAATACATGATTAAGGCATATTATGTTTTCATTGTGCATTACTTTAAAACATCTTAAGTTTGCACAATTTGAAAGTTGTGTATTGCTGGTTTTTCACAATTAACAACTATTAACCATTATTAACCTTTTGAACATTTCATTTCGCCTCTTGATCTACTATATTGTAGCGCAGTGCCTGGTCGTCATTTATAATTACAATCAAATTATTATCTTCACATATTATTTCAATATTAAGATAATCATCGTCACTTATTAAGTAACACCTATAAACCGTAGTGGTTATCACATTTAACATGGTTGTTAGAGTATAACCGCTTTCAATTTCAAATGAGATAATTCCTGTGTCAGTTATTGTTATAAGTTGTGCAAATGAATTACTATATTCATTTATTGCTGCATAAGAACCCGTTACTAGCGATGTGTAGTCTTGACCAGATTTCACTAATGTTTCGCTTAGCATATCAGTTATATCAAATGTACCTAAATCACTATTTGAAATGACCCACACACGATTATCATTAGTTATTCGGTACAATGCATTCTCGGACAACTGCGCTATTATAATATCATTTTGTATTGTCGACATTTCAGCAACTAAAGTGCCATTTGTGTTAAAAATCAATCTTGTGCTCTCTTGTATGCTGTTACCACTAATTGCGAATTCAAACTTAAAATTATATTCGCCGATTATGTTTGTATTGTTATAATTTACAGATCGAACTTGGTTTCGTGTTAGAAACTGCATATAGGATATAATCGACATACCATTTTTAATTAAGCAAGTAGCGAGAAGTAAATTATCGCTTGCCCAGTCAACTTTTATAACCAACATGGATTTATCGATCAATTGGTACTCACCATCCATGACAAGAGACTTAATTTCAATATCCCCATTATGGAAACGATATTCGCCGATTAGATAAACTGAAATGATTCCATTCACTTTGACTTCATATTCATATAATCCATCTACACTGAGAACAATTGAAGTATCAATAATACCCGAGCTGTCAAAGTGCGTGGAGGACCATGCGCCAATAAACATCTCATCTGAATAATCAGCGTACTCATAACCATCAATTTCACTATAAATTGCAAAAATGGTTGTAGGTATATTAAGATTAGCAATAATAACTGATATGGCATCGTCTGATAAAACTTCTCCATCACTAGTCAAAGAATAACCCAAGAAATTAAAGCCTCGCCTACTTAAAATCGGCAATGCAGACAACAAATCGAAATGCTGAGCGGAATCAACGAAAATAAAATGCTGAGTTTCAAAGTCCTCGATTGTCAGAGTCCAATTTGTCCTTATAGGCAAATAGAAAGTCAGATCATCTAACAGTACAATATCATAATATTCAGTTTGCGTAATCGATGTTTCCCTTGTGTTATCGCTATATACAGTAAGTGCAGAAAATATTTGATTAATAAAGGCTACACTTGATGAAAGAGTACTAAGTGCGTTTTCAATGCTTCCTCTTCCTGTGACAGACTCTATCCTGTATTCGCCACCACTGTATACAAAAACTAAATCAAATAGATTTGCTACTTTGTTTACAGAAACAACTACGCTTTCCGCAAAATAGTAAGTTTTTAAATCCTCATATTGATATACACTTTCATCTATGACATATCTATTTAAATGACTCATATTCGTTTCGTCAAATACAAATGCTATATCATTTAAATCAGCTTGAGAAAGTTTTCCATCCCAATCTTGTGTATAATAAGTGTATATTCTCTTATTCACGCCAACAAAACTTAAATGAACAAATTCAGCATTATAGTATTCAAACGTTATTTTTATAGGATTTCCGTCAGAAACTACAAATGAATACTCAGTTTGAGGATATGAGTAGTCAACGCTTTCATTATCGAACAAAATATCAATTATTGTTTGATTGATTAATGTTATCGTCACTTGCGAAGACAAGGGTAAATAGAAATCCGTATCTTCATTAAATGTCTTGATTATGCTCTGCTTTTCACCAGCTTCATTATTATATTCGTAAGTATAACTAAGTACAAAATCATTCATTGGGCTTATATTTACTTCTCTATAACTTGCAACTACAACATACACAAATATCGTCTTATTATAATCTGTATTGAATTTATCGTTTATGATTTGTTCTATATTACCTAACGAATTAACTACGTAATAGCCTAAACTTACTAATTCGCATGTTGTGAAAATAATGTTATCAATTCCGTTTTCAACCAAATCGAACTCACTCCTTTCAACATCATTCATAGTTAATAATCGAGTCTTGTTTTGATAATCGTAAAAATATATATCGAGAGTCGAGGTCAATTCAAATACAGCATAGTAAATTGCATCTTCGCTTAAATTTGAAATATGTGTTACAGACTGACCGTTTTTGTCAACCCATTCTACAAATTCATAACCACAAGACGTTGCCTCTTCCGATACAACAATACTAAGTTCTAATGCGCCGAAACTGTTTTTATACACTGTTATATAATCTTCTGTATTAAAATCGATATCGCTAAAAGTCAAATATTCTTTTTGCGCGTAAGTGATCAAATATTCACTTTCGGGTACAACAGGCACATCTAACTCAAGCTCAGCAATCCTATCTAATAGCACTTGCAATTTAGATGCATTAGTTACTGCGCTTTGTTGTTCTGGTGTCAGTGATGTAAATAAATCATAAATATAGTAAAGAGTAATTTTATCATCAAGAACAAGTTTATCTTCTCTTGGCAACGCATCTATAGCGTCAATGATAGAAAAAACTTCATCGTCAAGAATGTCCGCTTGATTGACTACAATAGTGTATCCTACAGTACTGGTGATTCCGCTTTCAGTGTAACTTATAGTTACTAGGTTATCGGAAATATTTAATGCTTGATTTTTATCAACATACCAATCAACTGTCACCGCACTTTCTGCATCACTGTATTCAGCCGTAATAACAAGTCCCAATATGTCTATATATTCACCCGATACATATATCGTTTTAAGAGCGGGACTTGAAATGATAATGTTAGCCAAAGTACGTTGTGTTACTACAATTGAAACAGGTGTCGATACATTGATGCCGTTTTCTGTGTAGGATATAAGAACGCTATTATCAGCTATCTCTAAAGGAACGCTACCATCTTTATCAATAGTGTAATTTAAAATTGTTTTAAAATATGCACCGTTGTTGTATTCAGCTTGGACTACCATCCCATCAACTCTAAACTTCTCAGAAACTTTATATTCAGTTTTTAAGGGCAAACTTGCTATATTAATATTTGTTAATACTCGCTTAGCAACACTTATAGTGATGAACGATTGCATCATGGTCTCGCTTTCTACATAATAGACTATAATCGTGGTATCATTTACACTAAGTGCTGAGGTATTATCAATATAATAATTCTTAACGCTTTCTTCATCATCATTGTCATATTTTGCTACTAAAACAAGTCCATCATCATTAAAATATTCGCCCTCCACGTACTCAATTTTGTTAGGCTGAGATTTAACTTCTACTTTTACTAAACTACGCTCAACTGCTGTTATATGGTATGTAATTGTTCGTGTAACCTGGGATGTGTGGCTTGTTTCAGTATACGATACAGTTACTTGTGTATCAGATATTGTCAATGGTTTTTCATTGTCATTTGCATGACCAATTACTACTTTGTTTCCGCCATTTGTATAATAAGCTTTAAGAACTAACCCAAAAGTCGAAATTGTCTCACCCACTGTATATTTTATCTTGCTAGCAGGCGATATGATTTCTAGTGTGTCTAATAAATTTTCTTCGATCTCTATATAAACATCTACAGTCTTTGTAATGCCACCTTCCGAGTAAAATACAATAACATTTGTTGATCCATATGTGAGAGGAATTTCTTCATCTACCCACCACTCACTCACAACAAGTGACTTGTACTCGTAATGCGCCGTTATTTCTAAACCAGTGCTATCAAAAGTTTGTCCTTCTATGTACGCGTTTGTATTTGGATTTTTGCTCACTTGTATAGACTGAAGCTTTCGAGGTGCTACCTGGATATTTTGCACCACTGTTTTAGTTGTTCCGAAATATGTATAAGAAAAAGTGATTGCTACATCGTCTGGCATCAGCGGCGATAAGTTATCTATCTCATAATCTACAATTTGTTCATTATAATATTCATAACTTGCTATTATAATTAGTCCATAACCATCAAAAACCTGTCCTTCAACATATGCTGTTTTATCTGGTGGATTGCTAATAGAAATAGCCTGTAACGCCCTGCGTTCTATTGTTAAATTAAAAGATTCATATTTTGTTATAGCACCTTCAGTATATGATATAGTGACAGTTTCATCACCCAAAAATAGAATAGTCGCAACCTCAACTATATATTCTGATATTGGTTCTTTAACATATTCGTAGAGAGCATTGACAATTAACCCTTCTAAATCTAGAGACTGTCCTTCTATATATCTTGTCTTTTCTGGGGGTGAGATTATTTCAATACTCTGCAAAGTTTTAGGTGTTACGAAGATATTGACTTCGGCTTCTTTTTTTATATTATTTTCAGTAAAACTTACGACAATAACATTGTCTGATGGCAATAGTTTTCTCGCTAAGTCAATAGTGTAATCTATAACAACTAATTCTTTAAATTCATAATATGCTGTTAAAACTAAACCAGAAGGATTAAATACTTGCCCTTCAATATAATTACAAGAAATTGGATTTGAAGTAATCTCTACTCTTTGCAACGTGCGTGGTGCGACCGTAATATTTATTGTAGCATTTTGGGTAATTCCCTTTTCAACACAACTTACTGTGATAGTTGTGTCATCTGGCAATAATGGCGCAACTTTGTCAATCGTCCAGTCACTTGAGGTTTGATGCAAGTATTCATAGCGTTTTGTTACAACGAGTCCAGAAGTGTCAAACAATTCGCCCTCAATATAATTTTGCCTCTGAGGAGGTTTTGTAATTTCAATACTTTGAAATTTCTTAGGGATTACTAATATCGGTATTGTAGTATGTTTAGATATGCCGTTCTCACTATATGAAATAATAACATTCTTGTCACTTGTAGTTAATTGCTTAGTGTTAGAGATCAAGAAATCTTGAGTAAGAGCATCAATATATTCATACTGAGCTGTTATTGTGAAATGTTCATTATCTAATCTTTCACCTTCTATAAACGAGGGCTTATTAACAACACCCCAAATACTCTCAAGTTTTTTTGCCTCGACGGTAATTGGAACATCGTACTTCAAACTTACATCGTTAGAGATGTAGATTATTGTAATCGAAGTGTCTTGAGGAGTCAATTTTTTATCAATATTTTCAACGATGAAATCATCAACTATATTAACCGCACCGTTTGTATACGTTACTTCACAGACTATCCCATCAGCATTAAAATTTTGACCTTCTATGTATTGGGTATGCTGAGACACAACCGAGCTTATTCTACTAGGCACAAGTTGCATTACATTGACACTAACGCTTGCAACTCTTCTAAGAAATTCTATAGATACCGTAACTAACACATTTACCGTGCCACTAGTGTCACCCGTTGTAAAGAAACCTTTGTCTGTTATTGTACACCCTAGGCTTTCACCATCAATACTGAATACAGCATGATGTTCAATGTCGTTACTTAGCAAGTATCCAAACTCTACATTTTCGCCTCCACAATAGATATCAT
>JAITLB010000195.1 GCA_031278175.1 Christensenellaceae bacterium | reverse complement strand
ATAGAATTACTCCATTAATTTTAGTTAGTATAATTACTGCCTTTAAGACATAACCGAATACTAACTGGGTTATTTTTTGCACTCACCTAAAAACCTTGTTTTGATTGCTTCTACTCATTTATTGCTCTGTAGTCTAACCAATATGTCGCACGGCATAACACTTTAGATACGTGCTCGATTCGCTGCGGTTCTTGACTGTTAGACTTCATGCTACAAGCATGCAATGCAGTAACTAGATTGCATTTAGTAGTACGATATGATTATAGCGCATAAGTTTTAAAGTTGCAAGAATATTTAAGCAATCTTGAAAGAAAAATGCCTCGAAATAGCGCTGAATTCGGTTTGATAAGAGCTGGTTGCAATTCTATTTGCGCATGCCACTATCAATAAAAAGCAAGATGTTTTTGCGCTGATAAGTTGTAGTATTGTGCAGGATTTAGGTTGCAACTCATAGACTGCCATAACGAATAACTAAAACGGCAGGAGGCATGCTTTTATTCTAGCATAGTTGGGTTTTACTGCAACGCTTACAATAATCCAATTCTCCCCCACAAATTAAGTACCTTGAGTACAGTTTTTCACTAACACATTTATACTCAGTTCGCGGGAGTTTTCAGATCTATCGCGGATTTTCTCGAAGTAAATATTGGATATTGCATCCGTTTTAAGAACAACTTTTGTATTATTTGCGCTAATGAAAACACATATAAGTCTGTAATACATCTTGTTAGAAAATCAAATACTTCTAGATTTTTGCAAACACTGTTTAATTTAATCGGTGGTGGTGTGTGCAAAATATACTAGATGGCATTTAGTGAGTAACTTAATTCCGTTTAAATTGAGTTGTATAACCGATTTTTGGGGGTGATAAGGATACCAGAATGCTATATAGTCCTTGATTTTTAGCATTAAGTAAAGTTTTTGTATAGTAATGTAAATTAAATATTGTAAAAGGTCGAAAAAATTGATATAATTTTATAAGCACAAACGACCACAGGATCTACTGCTGTAGTATATTACCGTGGAAAAGAAACCATGTGTAGACAAGGAGAGTTTGGTTATGTTAAATAAGCAGCAACTAATCGATAAATTACTAGAGGAGCTAACAGTACCCGAAAAAGCATTGTTATGCTCTGGCCGAAAATTTTGGTATACGCGTGGACTGAGAAAACGTGGCATTGAGCCATATATGGTCTCGGATGGCCCACATGGATTAAGGAAACAATCAGCCGAAGCTGACAACCTAGGTATAAATGATAGCGTAAAAGCTACATGTTTCCCTCCAGCATGTTCGATGGCAAGCACGTGGAATCTGGATATGATATATAATGTTGGAAAGCGCATTGGCGAGGAAGCTAAAGAAGAAAAGTTAGGTATTGTGCTAGGACCTGGTGCAAATATTAAACGCTCACCTTTATGCGGCAGAAACTTTGAATATTATTCGGAGGATCCTTACCTTAGTGGTAAATGTGCGGCTGCTTTGATACGTGGCATTCAATCAGAAGGTGCTGGGACATCATTAAAACATTTTGCAACTAACAATCAAGAGAATGATAGATTGCGCATTGATGCTATTGTTGATGAGCGGGCACTTCGCGAGATTTACCTCACAAGTTTTGAAATAGCGGTAAAAGAAGGTGAGCCTTACACATTAATGTGCGCGTATAACCGCTTAAACGGTGAGTTCTTAAGTGAAAACAAAAAGATATTAAACGATATATTAAGAGACGAGTGGGGCTTTGAAGGTTATGTTATGACCGACTGGGGTGCTATTTTTGATCGGGTCAAAGCACTAAAAGCGGGATTAGATTTAGAAATGCCTGGTGGCTCGGGCGAGAGTGTGTTTGCTATAGTAGATGCAGTAGCTAGTGGTAGTTTAACTATGGATACGCTGGACAAAACTGTAAGACGGCTTTTGGAAGCAAATCTTAGAATTAACGATGTAGATAATAAAGGATTCAAATATGATAGAGACGAGCACCATGAAATGGCAAAAAAAGCTGCTATTGAAGGTGCCGTGTTGTTAAAAAACGAAGGGGATGTTTTGCCTCTTAACAAAGATAGTAGCATAATAGTTATGGGTGCATTCTTTAAGACCGCTAAGTATCAAGGTGGTGGAAGTTCACATATAAATGCGCATAAAGTTGTGTCACCATTTGACGCTTTTACAGATGCTGGCATCGATTTTAAATTTGTTCAAGGTTATAATCCAAATTCTGAAGATAGTGATGAGAGTGTAATCGAAGAAGCTATTGCTGTTGCAAAAAAAGCAACGGGGCCGATTATAGTCTTTGCTGGTGTGCCTCTTGAAACTGAGGGAGTTGATCGAGAAAGCATGGCAATACCAAAAAATCAAAACACTTTGATAGATAGGTTGATAGGTTTGCACAAAGAAATTATAGTTTGCGTTTATGGTGGCGCACCGATTGAAATGCCATGGGTGAATGGTGTCAATGCAATACTCCAAATGTATCTACCTGGCCAAGCTGGCGGTGCTGCAACATATGATCTGATATTTGGGGTTGAAAACCCATCAGGAAAACTAGCCGAGACATTCCCATATAAGTTAAGCGATACTCCATGTTATAAATATTTCCCGCAAGGACCAAAAACCGTTGAATATAGAGAGAGCATCTACGTTGGGTATAGATATTATGATTCAGCTAAAGTTGATGTATGTTTCCCGTTTGGATATGGCCTTTCATATACCAAATTTGAATATTCCGACTTAGAATGTAGTGCTAGTGAAATTAATGCAGGCGACAAAGTAAAAGTCAGCTGCAAAGTAACGAATATAGGTAATCGTCAAGGCAAAGAAGTTGTACAACTGTATGTAAGACATAAAAGTAGCAAAGTGTTTATGGCTGACAAAGAACTTAAAGGCTTTGATAAGCCCGATATAGCACCTGGCGAAACCGCGACAGTAGAGTTTGAATTATCTTCGCGATCTTTTGCATATTACAATGTAAAGGTGTCAAATTGGGTTATAGATGATGGCGAGTATGAGATTTTAATCGGGGCTAGTAGTGCCGATATTAAACTATCTACAAAACTTAAAATTAATGCTAAAGAAGTTGAAGCACCATATAATGCTGGTGCCGTGGGTGAATATTATTGTTACTTAGGTACAGCTAGCAATGAAGCGTTTAAAGAGATACTAGGGCACCCGATACCATCTAGCGAATATTTAATTGAACCGATTAGATGGGATACTACGCTATCGGAATCGCGCGTTCGGTTTTGGGGTAGAGTGACGTGTCGTATTGCTACTTTTATTGCAAAGCGGATTATTAAAGATGATGGCGATAACGAGATGGCCGCATTTATGAAATCGATACTGTATTCTAATCCACTGCGCCCATTTGCTACGGTTTCAGGCGGAATGGTAACAATAAATATGATGGAAGGCGGTATAGACTTTTTGAATGGTAAGGTCTGTCGTGGTATCAGAAAGATAATCAAAGCTTATATAAAGAATAATAAGCAAGATAAAATCCTGAAAAAGTTGGAAGAGTAGTTAGCGTTTTTGTAATTATTTGTACAATTTTTGCTAAGATAATCTAAAATTTGCGCCCCACATCATTTGTGTTATTAGGATATTATGTAATGTTTGATAAAAAGATAGAAGATTTAATACAGAAACTGTCGCTAGATGATAAAGCTGCTTTATGTTCTGGTGTCAATTTATGGTGTACTACACCTATTAAGAGTCTAGGCATACCATCCATTATGGTAGCGGATGGTCCACACGGCTTGCGCAGAGAATATGATGCTAGTGGTGTGGGCAATATTATCAAGAGTAGTATTCCATCGACATGTTTCCCACCTGCAACGACACTCGCTGGATCATGGGATAGAGGTTTGATGCGCAGAATTGGAAACGCTTTAGCTGAAGAGGCTCTAGAACAAGGTGTATCCGTATTATTGGGTCCTGGAGTAAACATTAAACGCTCACCGCTTTGTGGTCGGAACTTTGAATATTTCAGTGAAGATCCTCTACTTGCTGGCGAATTAGGCGCTGCATATATAATTGGATTACAGGAATTAGGGATAGGTGGTTGTATAAAGCATTACGCTGTAAACAGTCAAGAAAGTTATAGACATACCTCATCATCTGAAGTTGACGAAAGGGCACTACGTGAAATTTATTTAACTGCATTTGAAATAGCAGTAAAGAAAAGCAAGCCATATACAATCATGTGTTGCTACAATCTTGTCAACGGTGTGTATGGGTCTGATAGCGAGAAATTACTGCAGAAAATATTGCGTGATGAATGGGGATTTGATGGTTTGGCCGTATCCGATTGGGGTGCGGTTAATGACCGAGTACAAGGCATAAGAGCTGGTCTTGATTTGGAAATGCCATCATCAAACGGTGAAAATGACAAGTTAATAGTTGCGGCGGTGAAGTCGGGCATATTAAATGAAGAAAGATTGAATGACGCTGTAAGAAATGTTCTGAATTTAGTCTACAAGAGCAGAAAGGAAGTAAATTATAAGGCTGATTACGAAAAACACCATTTATTAGCAAGAGAAGCAGGTGCTGATGGTGCTGTGTTGATGAAAAATGACGACAATATATTGCCAATCAAGCGCAATGATAATATTGCCGTCATAGGCAAGCTTGCACAGGTTATGCGCTATCAGGGCGCGGGATCTAGTCAAGTAGTAGCACGCAAAAGCGTGAGTTTTTTAGAAGCACTCAATGCAGAGAATATATCATATCAATATGCTGATGGTTACAAGTTAGAAATGAGCGATAATGATGTTGATTCAACTGCAGCTAAATTGCTTGTTGATGCTGTGTCTGTTGCTAGTGACAAAGACGCAGTAATTTTGTTTTTAGGATTGCCCGAAGACTATGAGTCTGAGGCATTTGATAGAACGCATATTAACCTACCACAAGATCAAGAAATGCTTTTAGATGCTGTATATGCCGCAAACAAGAACATTGCTGTCGTGCTTTGTGGTGGATCTCCAGTTAAAATAGTCAAGCACGAAAAAATGAAAGGCATCTTAAATATATATTTAGGTGGCGAAAGTGCTGGCGAATCTGCTCTTGATCTTATATTTGGCAGAGTAAACCCATCCGGAAAACTTGCTGAAACTTATCCAGTTAACTACGAAGATAATCTCGTATCTAACTATTATGGCGAGATTATATCGGAATACAGAGAAAGTGTGTATGTTGGGTATAGGTACTATGACTCAGCTCAAAGGCAAGTGTTGTTCCCATTCGGGCATGGCTTATCATATACTAAGTTTGCATATACTAATGCTAACTTATCTTCTGCCACAATGAGAAATGGCGATACCTTGACCGTTAGCGTGGATATTGAAAACATAGGCGATAGATTTGGTAAGGAGATTGTACAGGTATACGTGAGAGACGCTGAGCCGACAATATTTAGACCAGAAAAGGAATTAAAAGGTTTTGATAAAGTGTCTCTAGAGCCTGGACAAAAGGTTACCGTTAATATTGATCTAGACAAACGCGCTTTTGCTTTCTATGATGTTAATACATGTGATTGGGTAGTAGAGACGGGCATGTTTCAAATTCTTATTGCTGCATCATCTAGAGATATAAAAGCATCTATTGATCTTTTCTATGAGAGTGATGATTGCGCAGTGGTCTCATTAAAAGACTCACTTCCAACATATTATAATATTGCAAGTTGCGATAAGATTCCTGATGCAGAGTTTTACGCCTTATTGGGACATGATCCAACTCAACATATCAAACCGAAAGCTGGTACATTTGGATTCAATTCCACTGTCGATGAACTAGGCGATGGTAATTGGTTTGCTAAATTTTTTAAGTATGTTTTCAAGACAAACAGTACTAAATTATTGGATAAAAATGCAACTAAAGTGCAAAAAAAGATGACTAGAAAAGGTGCAGGCAATATGCCTGTGCGCAATTTCTTTATGATGAGTGCAGGTGTAGTTTCATATTATGCAACTATTGGTTTGATTCAAGCATTTAACAAGAAACCACTTAGAGGTATTGCAAAGTTTGTTAAAGAACTCATAAAAAAGCGCAAAATGAAAAAGGACATATATACCTAATCTAATACTATTTGACTAATAGTCTTAGCTTGCGTTTATCGCACTCTCAAGCCCGTGGTGGCACCATCTAGCACTGGGGCGCAAATTACATCGAACTAATTGTAGAAATAACGTGTGCAGCACGAACTAAAGGCTTTACCATTTTGATATTGCCTTTAGTTTGCGCATTTAATCTTTTTTAAGCTCAGACTGACTTATTATAGAAACTCTAGAAAAGCTCACCAAGTGGTAAGCTTTTGCAGTGTTAAAGCGCAGTGTAAATATGCAAAATAAGGTCTAAAAACTTTGAAAATCTTGTAGCCTGGTTAACTTGTTAATTTATGAAATTAGAAAGAGCACCTTTTTACGAGTGCTCCTTCAAGGGGGAAAAAGAATTGCGATATGCTATATTAGTTTATATGACCACAAGGCATATAAAGTAAGGGTGCTTTATTGTGGCAAGCAAAGCGTGTTGCACTAGTGTTAAAACTAGAGCGCAGCAAAATGTTTATCTTAAATCCTTGCGCATTATTTTACCACTTATGGTTTTTGGCAATGCATCTATAAATTCGATTACTCTAGGATATTTATATGGTGCGGTATGCTCTTTTACATAGGTTTGTATTTCCTTTTTAAGATCCTCAGAAGCAGGTGTGCCTTTAACTAACACTATTGTGGCTTTAATAATTTGTCCTCTTGTCTCATCGGGAACGCCTGTTACAGCGCATTCTAATACATATGGTAATTCCATAATTACCGATTCGACTTCAAATGGTCCGATTCTATAACCTGATGATTTGATAACATCATCTATACGCCCAACGTACCATATATACCCGTCTTCATCGCGCCATGCGATGTCGCCAGTGTGGTATATATTATTATACCATGCATTTGCATTTTCCGCTGGATCCTCATAATATCCGCAAAACATTCCATACGGTGTTTCTTTGTCAGTAATTATTACAATCTCGCCTGTTACACCTGTTTCAACGGGTTTGCCTTCGGTATCAACTAACTCGATGTGATATTGTGGGCTAAACGGTATTCCCATTGAACCTGGCTTAGGTTCGCTTCCTGGTCTATTAAATATAGTTAATGTCGTTTCGGTTTGCCCAAATCCTTCTCTTAATTTGAGTCCAGTAGCCTTATAGAACTGCTCATACACTTCAGGGTTAAGCGCTTCGCCTGCGATTGTAGCGTGCTTAAGCGATGACAAATTATATTTTGAAAGATCTTCCTTTATAAAAAATCTATACATTGTAGGTGGCGCACAGAATGTTGTAATGTTATATCTTTCAAACATCTCTAAAATGTCTGCAGCATTAAATCGTTCAAAATTATACGTAAAAATGCAAGCCTCACATAACCATTGACCATATAACTTGCCCCATACTGACTTAGCCCAGCCTGTGTCGGATATTGTAAGATGTATACCATCGGGATCAACGCAGTGCCAAAACTTAGCAGTTGAAAAATGCCCTAGTGGATACTTGTGCGAATGTACTGTTATTTTCGGATATCCAGTAGTTCCAGATGTGAAGTACATGATCATCGTATCTTCTATGTTGTTTTTTATGCGTGCCAGTTTTTCTGACGCGTTTTCAATGCCCGAATCAAGATCTAACCAACCTAGACGCTTATTGGGACCTGATGATATTTTGATTTTTAGTGAGGGGGCCTCTGAAATTGCTGATTCGCATTCCTCTATAGTGCCGCCGTCAGTAGTAATGACTGCTGCTTTAACTCCAGCAGCATTAATTCTATATACAAAATCCTTTTTTAAGAGTAAGTGCGTTGCGGGGATCGCAATAGCACCAATTTTGTGAAGTGCTAGTACTGCAGGCCAAAACTGATAATACCTTTTAAGCACTAACATTACCTTATCTCCCTTTTTAATACCCGAGGATAAAAAGAAGTTTGCACATTTATCGCTGAGTCTCTTCATTTCACCGAATGTGAATAGTCGTTCTTTTTTGTCAGCTGAAACCCAAAGCATAGCAGGTTTATTTGGTTTTTTATCGGCAATGGCATCTACTACATCGTAGGCAAAATTAAAATTCTTTGGTGGGTGAAAATCTAGTTTTGTTAGAGTGTTATTATCGTCATAAATGCAACTAACAAACTTATTGTATATCGCATCTCGCTCTGCTATAGAAGTAGTCATACCAGATTCAACTAACTCAGGAGTTTTAATTGAATCATCATCTGTTTTTCTCTTTATTACAAGAGCGAGGAATCTACAATCACCTTCGTATGCTATCATACCATGCGGGAGTCTTGCATCGTAATAAACAGAGTCGCCTGGTTCTAATATAGTTTCATAGTTGTTTATTTTTAACTTTAATTTACCGTCGAGTATATAGTCGAACTCGTCATCATTATGTGCTGATAATTGAATAGGGTTATCTTGAGTGTCCTTGTCATGTTTTACAAAAACCGTAAAAGGTTCCATGATTTTGTTTTTGAAGAGTGATGCCAAATTGAGATATTTGAATCCTGATCTTCTTTCGAATGGCATGCCACCACCATTTCTTACCACTTGGAAACCTGATAATGTCGGCATTTCACCTGATATTATCTCAGCTAAATCTACGGAGTAATATTTGGCAATCTTCTGAAGAAAAGTGAACGTGAAATCCATTTCTCCATTTTCCGCAGCTATATATTGTTCAGTAGTCACATTGACTACTTGTGCTACAGTTTCGTATGTTAGATTAAAAATTTCACGTAAGTATTTTACGCGTTCTGCGATAGTTTTGATATCACTCATTTGTATATATCCTTTCAATTTATTGATAGTTTGTCTGTTTATAAGGCATTAAGAAAAATTGCAACTTTTCTTAATACCACTAACAAAGCATTAAACCTTAACTTAGGTCATGTTATATTTGCCGTTTGAAGAACAAATGACAGTTTAATAATTTGACTTTAATACACTATATGAGCAAGCGCGGTATTACCCGCGCTTGCAGTGAATAGAAAAAATTTTTGGGTCAATTTGCTAAATTTAGTTTATCTTCTGCCTTTATTCTTCTTTTTGTGGTTGTGGTTATCATATCTCTTTTCGCCAGTTTCGACAGGAACTTCGCTTGCGGCGGTTTCATCTGTTGCAGTGATTTCAGCGCTTTCACTTTCTGCATCTGTTTCAGCAGTTGTATCACTATCAGATGCGACTTCATCAACTGGGGCACTCTCTTCTATCACCGCTATTTCTTCTTCAAGCGCTTGACGCTCAGCCGCGATTTCAGGTTCGACTGCACTTTGAGCTTGTTCACTGACTTCTGGAGTTTCTGCTACTTCCTCGGTAGGAACTGTGTCTGGCAGCATCACTTCAGGTGCCTCTACAACTTCTTCAACCTTGCTCTCAGCAGGAACAGATTCAATTTTCTTTTCTTCGGTCTCTTCAGCTTGACGTTTTGCATCTTCTATAGCGCGCACATCAGCTTGTTCTTTTGCATACCTTTCTTTTTCACTCTTAATTTTAGCTGGGCTTGGAACGTATGCGGGATTCTTAAGATTTACTACATTAAAATCAATGGTCTTAAATCTAAATGCGAGAACTTCATCAAAAGTTGTAATGAGGTTAGCTTTTACACTACCCACAACCATTTCGATGTCTTTATCTATAATTTTAAGATCCACTTTCATGCGTACATCATTATTCTCGTCAACAAATAATGTTGCTTTCTTCAGTTTAGCACCTTCGATTTGTCCTGTTGCAACTTTAGCAATCCGTTTTACAACGGAAATTGATGCTTTTGTTGCACTGTCTTTGCCTTTAAATAGAAGTACGTTATTAATTCGCTCTGAATCAGAGAATGCTCTCGTTATATTAATACCAGTTAACACTGCGTAAATACAAGCGAAAATTATTATAAGTACATTAACCAAAGCGTTATTCATGTTGTTAGCATATTCGGGTTTAAACATTATAACCAGCATTAATATGACAAATAATAAAGATATAAACGCCAAAGTTACGGAAACAATTTTTTCCAGTATCTTTTTCATTGACAGCCTCCAAGGAGTATGATAATCATACTAGTAGTATATCACTTTAAGCAACAAATTTCAATGATTTTTTTCATAGTTTTTGTAATTAGTTTAAATGAAGTTAAATAATTTCGATGATTATCTATGAGTTTGAGGTAATTATCATTAAATCTATCATTTTTGTTTCAATTAATTGCGATTATTATATCTCTTGACTCTCATTATACTTAAGGCAACGCTTATGAGATACTCTTGTAGACGGTCGCCTGTTTAAGTTTAAAATGGAAACTTCAAATGCCCGATCGCAATACTTAGGAAAACCCAGAAGATCAATTCGATTTGATTAAAAAGAGAATAATTTGCAGATGTTATGAGATGCCACTGTCAAACGGCTATAGATAAAAAATAAAATGCTAAGTTGTAATGGCATGATTTCTAACTCCTTGCTACAACGACACTTTTGCACTGACTTTTAGGGCGCACCTAAACATCCTAAATTACCGTTTGTACGCATGTAGCATAAAAATACACCTCGATTATTACACCTTGAAAGGATCCTTTATGAGTGGTATTTTGAGTGCGTTTAAATAGTCGCTTCGACTTTTCGTTGGATCCAAATATTTGATTGTTCCATTTTTTTCGATTTTGCCTTTTATCAATGCTAACTCGTTTCGATTTTAGTGATATTCTACGATTGTTGTAATAATCAAGGTAGGTTTCCAAATCTTCAATAAACATGGAAACATTTCGAAGATTTTTGCCGTAGAACATTTCTTGTTTAAACCATCCGTAGCAACTTCCAATACAACCATTATCCAATCAATTTGCTTATCTTGACATGCTATGCTTAATGCCTTGTCAGGCAAGCATTGCTGTGCATTCACACATTTTGTATTGTCCTCCTTGAGCCGAATGTTAAACGGGTTTAGCTGTAGGTCGTTCTGCAAAAGTTTCGTGTAGCATTTCTTTCGTCTGACAAAAAATGCTTTCTGCGAGATAGAATAAACTACAATTTCATTGTTATATAAATCCATGATGGGTGGCACTATACTCTTGTTCCGCTGTGTGCTTCCCTATTGCAAAGTTGCACTCAGAGTGGGCATCAAATATCCGCTCTTTTTAATCGATGCCAAATTATATGTACAGGTATAGTGGTAAATGACCTCTTTTGTCTTTGCCATTTTAATCCCCATCATCGTTTATATCAAGTTGCATTTTCACGCGCTTTTCAAGGTCCTCTATGCTTGGCAATGTGCTTGACAATTCCTCGGGGACGAAGTCGGACAACTTGTATTCCGCAACACCTATCGGCTTCGTCATGTCTTTGAGCGCGTATTCGGCAATCAGTTTGTTTTTCTTTTTGCAAAGCAAAATTCCAATGCTTGGGTTGTCTGTCGGATGCTTGAGTAAATCGTCCACCGCCGAAAGATAAAAGTTAAGTTTGCCTGCGTGTTCGGGTGCGAATTCTACTGTCTTTATCTCGATGACGATGTGGCATCTCAAATCTGTATTGTAAAACAACAGGTCAATATAATAATCTTTGCCGCCGACCTCCAAGTGGTATTGATTGCCCTTAAACGCAAAACCGCGACCTTGTTCTAAAAGCGTTTTGGCTATGCTTGCCACCATCTCGTTTTCAATTTCCCGCTCGATTATGCCCGCTCGCTTTTCTATGAAATCAAAAACGTATGGACTTTTCAAAGTTTCTTGCGCCAGTTCGCTTTGCGGCGATGGTAGTAACCCTGCGTAGTTCGTTGTCTTGTCCGCTATTGCCTGTCGCTCGTATAACTTTGTATCAAGGTGATGTTCTAAAACACTAAGCGACCATCCGTTCTTAATGGTCTGTTCTGCATACCACAAGCAAGCCTCAAGCCCTTTTGTCTTATCTAAAAGCAACGTATTATGTGACCAACTCAATTCTGCAGACACTGTCTGCAGAATTGAAGCATCAGTTATTAATTCGGCAAACCGCCTCATATAACGCAAATTGCGCACGGATAAACCTTTGACATTCGGGAATTCCGCCCGTATATCTCGAGCGAGGTTTTCAACAAATGCTTTGCCATGTTTATTGTTTTTTATTATAGTCTTGCCGATATTCCAAAACAGCAAAGTCTGCTCTCTGTTTACTCCGAGTACCGCTCGATATTGGGCTTCTCTAATCTGTTTTTTTACCTAGTTCAAAACCTCAAAATATTCGTTATTGTTTATAAGCATTACCTTAATCCTCCACTCCTGTTTTCTTTGAGCCGCGCCTTAACTTTTTTAACGCATCGAGCATGGCTTGAATGTCCTCTTTACTGAACGACACGAACTTCTCGCCGTGCTACTCACGTAAAACCATAATCGCTATCTCGTCAAAATTGATAAGTTTAACCTTTCCATCCGCCGTTACTACAAAACCAATCATGTCGCTTGCGTCCATACCGAGCCTATCGCAAATCGCCATCGGTATGAGGAGTTCTATTCTTGTCGTTAATGTTCATGTACTGTATTTTTCGGGTATCTGTTTCATGTGTCCTGTTGCTTTTTAGGATTACCATATTGAATATTACAATTATAGCAAAAATAGTCGACTGTATCAAATTCTTTGAGGTGTGTCACTAAGAATATAAGGAAATATGCGCCCCCCGCAGTCTCCTTCTCGCCAGGCGCGTATTGTGCTAGTTCGCTAACACCTTTTCACTAACATGTCGCTAAAATCGCACAGGGTATGGGCGGTGCCGTAAAACGCTTTTAATAGATTTTTGATTATGTAGTGAGCAAATTCGTCCGTTATCCTGATATATTCACAACCTTGCAGTAAGCTGTTCAAATTTTTACCGCCTGCGCGAGTATCAAGACTGGTCGTATTTGTTAAAGCGAGTTTTCCAGCTAAACGTGTTATGCTAATTGTGGGAGTTCACCAGTTTGAGGTGAATTTGCGCGACAAGCACTCGCTTTCGACATAATGCGAGTAGCGCCGCATCAAATCTTTCAGTATAACGCTTGTAACTCTATTAAACTCCGATTATCTTTTTCCAATTCATGACGGCATAGCATATTAAAAGTTGCCTATTCTTATGTTGGAGGGATCCTTTTAGAAAAATGAATTTTTAACATAAATTCCCCGCAGTTATTCGCATGTAGGTAACAACGTAAATTTTTTAAGACTGTGAATATTATTGTTATTATCAATTAAATCTAATATTTTATAATTAATAGTAATATGGTTCGTATACGTAAATAGCACATTTGTTTGATGCGCATAAGATAGAATTTTAAAAGTATCTAACGAAAAAAAAATTTATATTTCTCACAATATATGGTAAAACATTAGATTTGTTTGGAATCAATAACAATGTTCACAACTTTAAAAGCGGACATTGCTATCAGCACGCGATCCACTGAGGGAATTTAGGAAACATGTAAGAGTAGATTTTTAAGCAGTTTATACTTTTGCGATCATTTTTACATATGATATCTTTAGCATGACACATATTAATTTGCCTTGATTCTAAATTTGAAACGCAATCAACGCGTCTATTTGCTTGATAATTTTAAACGCATATGATAATATTTAAGTGATATATTTTACCACATAAATTCATGCGTACTATATAGGGAGACGAGATGGTTCTGCTATTAGACATTGGCAATACAAATATCAAAATAGGTGTCGTCAAGGACAATCAAATAGTTAGAACTTGGCGAATTGCATCTGATCATACAAAGACAGCTGATGAGTTCGGCATGATTTTTCTGGATTTGATGTCTTCAAATGGCTTTTCATTTGAAGATGTAGAAGGCACTATAATGTGTTCCGTAGCACCAGCTTTGAATTATACGATAGAGCACATGTGTGTATACTATACAAAAAAACGACCGATCATGGTTGGTACCAAGCTTAAACTTGGCATTAAGCTTAATTACTTAGTGCCCGAAGAATTGGGTGCGGATAGAATTCTTAATGCTGTGGCAACGTATAACATTTATGGCGGACCGTCAATCATAATTGATTTTGGCAGTGCTACAACATTTGGCTTAGTAGATGAAAATGGTACTTTTTTAGGTGGTGTAATAGCACCTGGTATAAAGTCTAGTGCGGAGGCATTGA
>JAITLB010000025.1 GCA_031278175.1 Christensenellaceae bacterium | reverse complement strand
ACAGCAGGGGAAGAAATAGGCATTTTGTATGTCGCAAATGGCGGTAGTGGCGCTGTTCAAAAAACAATAGCAGCCTCTGGCGCTAGTGTCACTTTGCTAAATAATACTTTTGCGCGCATTGGATACACTTTCAGCGGTTGGTTAGACGCGCCCAATGGCGATACAGTATATGAGGTAGGTAGCAGTTATAAGCTCAGTTCATCTCTTGTCACGATGTACGCCAAATGGACACCTAAACAGGCGACCCTTACTATAGACCTGGATTACGGGGCTGTAGCGGGCGATAATATTACAACCTTGACCTATGACACGCAATACACACTACTTCAACCCTCTAAACAAGGTTATGTCTTTACTGGTTACTTTGATAGTAGTAACAATAATCCGTTTTCTATCAGTGGCATATATTTGAATGCAGAGACCACGAGCATTGAGCTTACAGCAAAATACTCACCCATTTTATACACTGTAGTGTTTAACCTTAATGGTGGCACGGGTTCTATTGCACCGCATAGTTACGAATATGATAAAGAATCTGCACTGCCAAATATAGAGTCTATTTCTAGAACTGGTTACAAATTTGATAAATGGCAACTTGGCGATACTGAATACATTGAGGAGTCGCAACCCATCAAAAATTTGTCTAACACCGATCATGCAATAATTACACTAGTTGCACAGTGGACACCTGTTACTTATTATGCTAGGTATTACGCTAGTGCAGATTCCGTTGATTATCAAGAACAAACCCTCACATATGACACTGAGGGTTATATACCAGATTTGTCTTTAACCAAAACAGGTTATTCTTTCGATCGATGGTCAAGAAGCCCAGACGGCACAGGAAATCATTTCGAAGTGAGCGCTCCTTTACTCAATTTAGCTAACACAGATCAAGCTGCTGTCAATTTTTATGCAGTTTGGTCACCAATCACTTATTTCGTTGATTTCTATTCAAATGGTGGAAGTGGCACGATGCCAAGACAGACCTTTACATACGACATAGGCTCTTCTCTTATTTCAAACACCGAAATTAAATATGCTGGGTTTGCCTTTGTTGGATGGTCAACTTCCTCAGATGGTGAGATCGTGTATGCTAATAGTGGTTCAATCCTCAACGCTTGCACAACTCAAGACGCAATCCTCAATCTCTATGCTGTATGGAAAGCGGGAGCGTATGCGGTAACGTATCTAAACAACGCAGTCGGTGCTTCGGGTACTATGGAAAATAGCGTTCACGTATATGGCGCGAATACACCACTGTCAACACCAGGATTTATAAGACCTGGTTACTCAATTGTCGGCTGGAGTTTAATCCCTGGCGATAGCAATCCTGTGGATTTTGTTCCTAACTACTCAAAATCACAGATAACAACAGGGAATTCGGTCTCATTATATGCAGTATGGCAAATTAACTCATATACTATCTCTTTCAACACAAACGGCGGAACATTTGTGCCATCAATTTTTGCAACATTCGGTTCGACTTTTGTAATACCATCCGGTGAACAATTACCACTAAAGCCTGGTGCTCAATTTACTGGTTGGTATATTGATGAAGCACTAACAGAACCTTTTACATCTAATGTGATGCCATCAAGCAACCTCATCGTTTATGCTGCTTGGAAGGATACTGGTATTTATTATACCATGTCTTTTAACTCAGCAGGCGGCACGCACGTAGACTCTAAAATTGGTGTTTATGGATCGCTCATTGGCGACGTATCCGATCCAGAAAAAACTGGTTACTTGTTCCTTGGTTGGTTTGTCAATCAAGGCGATATCACACCTTACACTCTAGATACTATGCCAGCTCAAGATTTAGCACTCACTGCGCGCTGGGTCCCGCATGTCTATGAAATTATATTCAAAACGGATGGTGCTGGAAATCTTCCCAAAGTGGTCGAACATTATGGTTCGCCTCTTGAATTGCCGACAGTATCAAAGACTGGACATTCGTTTGACGGATGGTTCACCGATGAATCACGCACCCAACTGTTTGAAGATACTACGATGCCTGCTGGTAATACTACGCTGTGGGCAAAATGGACACGCAGCGCTATCGATATTGGTTACGTTACTAACGATGGATCTGCTATTCAATCCGAATCGGTGATGGTAGGAGAACAACTCCCCGCCCATACACCAACAAGAGAAGGCTTTGTATTTACTGGTTGGTATTTGAACAAAGAGTTGACTATCCCGTCAACATATGAAGTAGCACCTGATGTAGATTTAATATTGTATGCTGGGTGGGCAAAAGACACAGCGCATTCCTACAGTTTGCCTGGATGGGCAATAGCTCTTATCATTATAATCATTTTGCTGATAATTGCTGCCATTATATTTATTGTTTTATCGCTTAAAAAACGGGAGCAACTATGGAAAAAATAAACTCAAAATTTTTACTCTTTCTGCTTGCAGTCTTACTTATATTCTTTGCGGTCTCGGTTTTGATTTCAGTTAAGGCATCTTGCGCGCAAGCTGACGAAATAGCAGCACCATCGCAACCCACAGTTGAGAGCGTAACTCACTCAACTGGATTATCGGTGGTCGAATCTGTCACATATTATGCTAGCATAACACTGACTCTT
Organism: Christensenellaceae bacterium; assembly: GCA_031278175.1. Lineage (GTDB taxonomy): Bacteria > Bacillota > Clostridia > Christensenellales > DTU072 > JAITLB01. The sequence goes on along the minus strand of JAITLB010000025.1, from coordinate 16,254 downwards.
AGTGGCGCAGGGGAGAGTGAATATTATGAATACAAATTAGGCGAGGGCACCAGTTGGATACAAATCACAGGTAGTGAGCTTTTAATAGATTTTACCGTCAGTGCACCGCTCTATTTGAGGATAACGTCTAACACGGCGGGTTCTAGTAGCGAACTATCCTATGGTACAATGAACGTTGACGTAGGTCCTTCTGTCTCGTTTGTCGAGCCAGAGCCATCTTTTTATACGCCATCAGGTTACGATGTGTCTTTTTCGTATGGCGCTTGCTTTGTGCCTTTCACTACTACCGTTACCCTCTTACCTTACGGCATCCCGTCAGGCATAGCTACAGGTGCCACTAAATTTTTGGCATCTGAAAATGGGACATATAGACTGACTACAACTAGCGCGACTGGTGCTATAGGCTGGAGCGATTTTGTCGTAGATAGAATTGACAATGAGCAACCTGTTTTTGACGTGATAGCACAAAGAGGTGGAAATAACGGCGAATGGGCCGCCTCTACATCATACGTCATTATTCCATACGCTCTTCCTGTTTCAGGTGTAGAATATCAATACTCATTTGATAATGGTAACTGGACTACCTCACTAGACGATTATGATACAAAATACGTAATTACACCGACCCTTATAAACAATCACAACGGGACTATTTCCTTTAGAGCAATTTCTGGGTCAGGATTAATATATAATTTCTCGCCCGACCCCGAAGATGCTAACAAGTTCAAAACTTGTGTTGATTCCATCGTCCCTCATCTGTCACTGACACCTAAAGAGACACCAGAACCTGGCAAAGTGACAAATGTGCATATAGTATTAACTGTCAACTTAGATGCGGGACTTAGTGGTGCAACGCTGTATTTTGGTATAGAAGGTGAACCGCCCATCCCACATTCTGCAGAGACTATCACTATTTACCAACCTGGGCTATACAGTTTTTATGCAGTAAGCGGAGCTGGGCTTTCAACTGAAACCTTGACTTATAATGCCAATTATTTAGACGTGGAGAAACCCACGATACAAGGTGCCACAGACGGTTCTTTTTACAATGGCGATGTAACGCTGTCTATTAGCGATGCCGCTGGTATAGCAAGACTCAGCGTGGTTAGAAATGGTAAAGACGAGGCAGCAAGCCTTGATGACATGAATATCATACGCTTTACTAAAAACGGCACATATTACATTACAGTAGAAGATAGTGCTGGCAATATAGCTGTCATGTTTTTTGAAATAGACAGACCCAACATTGGGCTAATCGTCTCACTCACACTATTGAGCGTCGCTGTCGCTGCCGCTTTCATATGGCTTGTTTTATCAAACATGAAAAAGGCGGCATCAATTCGTAGATTAGTAGGCAATAGCACAACTACAGACGCAGACAACAAGTTCTTGATGTTTAAACGTATTAGAAAAGACAAAGGTGGTAACAAAAATGAGACTACTTAAATTTAGAGTAACAGATTTTAGAGCGATCGTCGATAGTGGATGGATCGATTGTGGTGACGTTGTTGTCTTTGCTGGAGACAATGAATCTGGAAAAACCACCTTGTTCTTTGCTCTACTTAAAGCGACAACACCCGAGCGCCTAGATCAATTGGTTAAGAGCCGCGCTAATATTCGCAATCTGTCCGCTATTGACTATGCTACAGATGTTCCAATTGATAGGGCTGATATCCTTATGCCACATATTGAGGATGTCGTCTTTATACGCATTAAGTTCTCTGTTAATGATGATCTAAATGACGCTCTTAAGGAAATTTACCCATCATATCAGCCAAAACCGTCACTGATCATTTCAAAAACATACGGCGGAAAATACACCGTAGATATACTCGCTGATTTCCCTTCTGATAAAATTGAGCAAGCGCAATCGCTAGTGCTGTCCAACATGCCACAGTTTTTGTATTATCAAGAAGTGACTGAAGTGTCTAGCAATATAGATTTCCTAACCCTAGCCGACAAATTGCGCGCTAGCGGTGACGACACTTTGCTATCTTCATCAGAAAGCATGTTTTTAAGGCTGCTAACGTGTTTGGACATATGGGAGGCTAATTTAGTACGTACTATCGCAGAAGCCTCTACAAAGCTCAAAACTGACGGCAGTGACGATATCGATTTTCGAGATGTTCTAGAGGCAGTACCCTTGTTTCATAATCGAGTCAAGAAAGGGTTTGAGAAACTAAACGAGCAATTCCTAGAGTGCTGGGGTAAAAACGACACTATTATTAGTTTTGAGGGTTATAATAGAGGTATCTCTATCAAAATTATTGACCAGAGAACAGGTAAATTCTATGACCTTGAAAATCGTAGCACTGGTTTTAGACGTTTCTTTGCGCACTTCCTAACTTTCTCTATTACTGGACTAACATCCGACATGGGGCAGACTTTGCTGATGTTTGACGAGGCGGGTGCGGCGATGCATTCTATTACTCAAAGAAAATTGTCCGAGTACTTCCTTAAAGTCAGCACATGCTCACAGGTATTGTACAATACACACTCATCGTATATGATACCTGTAAAATACATGAACAACGTACGCGTTGTCTACAAAGATGAGATGGGGCATGTGTGTGTAAGTTCAGATCTTACTATAGACGAAGCGCGCTGTAACGAATTAGCACTCTTCCCTGTTCAATCGTCACTTGGCTTGTATATAGCAGAAAAATCTCTTGCTGGATGTTTGCCGATCATCGTTTTGAACGAAGAAGATGAAACATATCTATCACTTATTAAAAACATTTTAATATCCAAAGGCAAACTCAATACGATATACCAAACGCTCGTCTTCTCGACAGGACTATATGGCATTGATTCAATCTGTGCGATGTTTAGCGATGGTGGCGATCTGCCCGCAGTGCTCCTAGCAGGCGATGAGGAAAGCACTATAATCAAAGAGCGCTTGCTAGATGGTAAGTATAAGAAATCGCCCGAAAAAGTCCTCAGCATTTCTAACTATTTGAAGACGGCAACTTACATGGAGGATTTATTGCCAATAAATTACGTGGAATTGTCCGCGCGCCTTTATTTAGCTGAAATCCTTCCTGGCTTTTCATTTACTCCGACACAGAGCATAATGAAACAAATTATAGACTTTGCTGAAAACGCTAACATTACTTTGCCTAAAAATTTCCGCTATGAAATTGCAAAGCGCGTAAAACTTAATGTTATGTCGTTTTTTAGAGATGTGCATATTCCATATAAATATACCGATTGCTGGTCTAAGCTTTGGAAAGGTTTAATACACCTATCCGAATAATTCACTAGGGATCCGCCCCAGCACCTTGGCCGTTAGTTGCTGATATTTCAAGTGCGCTTAATATCCAACCCTCTTGTGTTTAATCATACCAGCTTTAGGATCTCTTTTGCGCCGAGTAGACCGCCCAAACACCAATTAGTCACAAGCGCAGTCTTTACACTAATTCGTAACGGAACAACCAAAACAGATGCCCCCCTCGTTTGTTTGCTACAACTAACGCACAGCGCCGATGCAAGTGTATTGACAAAATTAAACTAGTAGCCGCGCTCTAGTTAGCCTTAGTAGTCCCTTGCATTATTCGCGCCTCTTGCTCAAATCTTGCGTGGGGACCTGGTAACCCTCTGTGAGGCACAATAGCAGACTACCATTAAGCGGTCGATTAGGAATTACTCACTAGATAGTCAAAAGGGTAGTGAGCATAATTATAATAAGACTAGACTTTTATTGTTAGTCTTATATATGCGCAAATTGTGCTTTTCTACTTATCACCCTTGCTCTTTTAGTAGAGCATGCTTGTTCTAAATTCGATGCCACGCGATGTGGTTATAACTTACCCTTTTGTGGATAGACTTTTGCACGGTGCAAGGCAAGTGCTAATTATTAAATTTTTAGTTGTTTTAGACTTTGTTTAGTAATTAGTTTGATGTTAAACCGCGTGCTCTTTGTCGAACTCTACAAAATTGCGCAAAATTAATTTTGACATACCCATTCTCAAAGGATTGATTTAAACTATGGAATCGTTGCGACCAAAACGAAAAAAAAGACCATCTTTGTGGATTATTCTTGCTACGATTTTCTGCATATTTATAGCATCAATTTCTTTGGTTTTTTTCTTTTGGGTTCGCACGTCTATGCGCGATATCCTGCGCGAAGCAGAAGATCGCTATATCGATAACCAGATTTCTGTGACTTGCGGGCTTTTTGACGATGCTTACCTTAATTTGCATTTATATACGGATGATTTTGCCGTCTGGCCCGATGTCGTAGAAGCTGTAGAGTTAGAAGAAACCGACACTTTGGCCGTAGAAAATTTTATAGCGTCAGCTTTCACGGGGCTTGGGTTGTTAGAAACATATGGTTACCAGTTCCTCTTAATTCGCGATGCTAATGGGTCAATCGTCTTTTCACAATACCTAGACAGAGAAACAGGGGTGCGATCCACTCTACATGAGAGCATAGCAAATGATATGCCTAAGACGCTACACTCGAAAACCCAGCAATCGTATTTAAATACCACAGTGCTCGATAATATCCCAGCTCATTCAAATGCTGCTATCTTCATTATAGATGGCATCCCATATTTGTGCGCTAATGCACCTGTCTTAAATGATGAAACCGATACAACCTTTCACGGCACAGCATCTTTTGGTATTATTATCGACTCCACTTTTTTTGAAGAACTTACACATTTTGAAGAGACAACCTTTTTTGTGCTTACTGCAGATCGATCAAAAGAACTAGATTCGCTAGCAACGTATGACTCTAATGCCGATAGCGCGTCATCGTATGCGCAATTAAATCTAGATATACCAGGTGGCGACTCTTACATCGTAATGACTAGAACTCGCATAGTTTTTTCAGATGGGTATTATAATATATCTGTCACACTATTCCTTCTTATTCTTTTTTCCGCTATAGCATCAGCGCTAGCATTCTGGTTGATTTTAAAAATGATAGTGCATCCTATAACGCGACTAAGTCTAGATATAGGAAAAACGGATGGCTTTGCTGACGGAAATGCAAGCGTTATCGATGTGTCTAAATATGGTCCAGCTGTCGAGCTATATAGTCTTGGCACTTCTATAAACACAATGATAGAGAAACTGCGGCAGTCGCTTATTTCGCTTGATATATTTACAAATATATTTAATGGTATGGACTCAAATATTTGCGTCTCGGATGTTGAGTCAGATGAAATTTTGTTTATAAACGATAAAATGAAACGCGATTGTTGCCTGACGGATTCAATAATAGGTAAAACACGATCTAGTGCATTGCCACACCGAGATATCTACAAATCACTTACACCAACGGCGCTACAGAGCCGAGACCTGATAACAATGTGGGAAGAGCATGATCCGTCAAACGATCATTATTATAGGACATCAGGGCGCATAATACGCTGGATGCGTGGCAAGCGCGCATATATCCAGCACTCCGTTGATATAACGGACATAAGAAATGCGGAGAATTCTCTCAACCGCAGATTAAAACAGCAGGAGATTTTATTTAGAGTCACTTCAGGGTTTATTTCCAATGAAAACATCCCAACTCTAATTAGCAAGGCTTTGTCTATTATTGGAAGCTTTCTAGACATCGATAAAATATACATTTCGGGCTTAGACGCGGACAGTTCTAATTTGGTGTATAAGTATGGTTGGAGTGCGGAGAAACCGAACTCGCCGCCTAATGAGGATGCCCTATCTTGTCAAATGACTCCTGACAATATAATCTTTAACTCTTTTATAACTGGGATACAAACCTACATTTCATGCTCTGATGTATCGGCTAACCCATCATTTGCCGAAATAGCACCCGCAGGGTGCGGTTCAATTATTATAGCACCGCTAGTAGTCAGTGGTTCGCTTTGGGGCACACTTTCTCTATCTGACACTAATAAAGACTCGCTCGACCAGATTGAAATTATAGATGCTACCAAGCTTTTTGCAAATTTGATTTCGGGTGTTATAGCGCGTTCTAATGCTGAAGAAATTTCAGCAAGGCTTTCATCGATTGTAAACGCATCACCGCAATTCATCGCGTACTCAAACGAAAATGGTGTGTTTGAATATGTCAACAACGGTGCTTCTTCTATCGTTGAATATACTACAGATGAGCTAATGTGCGATGGCTTGAAATTGTTCTTTGGAGATAAAACGGCTTCCATTTTAACAACGATTTACGCCAATTTAAACAAAACAACAGATTCAACTTACGAGTTTGACATTCGATCAAAATCAGGGACACCCATCGTCTTGCTTGCGTCTATATTCCCAACAGAATTCTATAATAATGGATTTGGTTTTATAGGTGTAGATATAACAGAAATGCGAAGACTAGAGCGTGAACTGACGGAAGCTAAAAACCGCGCCGATGAATCTAGCAAGGCAAAAGGCGAATTTTTAGCGCGCATGTCGCACGAGATGAGAACACCTATGAACGCTATAATAGGCATGACAAATATAGCAAACGCAGCCACTAGCGATCTAGAAAAAAAGGATTATTGTCTCCGCAAAATTGGCGATGCGTCAGTACACTTGTTAGGTGTTATTAACGATATACTTGATATGGCAAAAATTGAAGCTAATAAATTTGAAATCTCGCCAGCACCATTTGAATTCAATAAAATGCTAAATCGTGTAATCGATGTCGTAAAATTTAGAATTGACGAGAAAAAACAAAACTTCACCTGTAGTGTAGCAGAAAACATCCCACCACGATTTGTAGGCGATGAACTAAGACTAGCACAAGTCATCACCAATTTGCTTTCTAATGCCGTCAAATTCACACCAGAAAACGGCAAAATTCTACTAGCAGTCGAAGTCTTAGGGTTTGAAGAAAATTCAATTTGTATATTGCGCATATCTATTCGCGATACTGGAATCGGAATCTCTTCCGAAAACAAATTAAAGCTCTTCCGTTCTTTTGAACAAGCCGATGGTGGAATAGCACGCAAATTTGGAGGAACGGGTTTAGGGCTTGCTATATCTAAGCGCATCGTTGAAATGATGGGTGGCGATATTGAAGTGTCATCCGAACTCGGCAACGGTGCAGAGTTTTCTTTCTCGGTGCGCCTTGCTATCGACTTTTCTGAATCTAGTGACTTGCAGCAAAACGAGGGAAATGCAACTCTAGATGATTTGACTGGCATTTTTAGGGGACATACCATCCTTTTAGTTGAAGATATTGAAATCAATAGAGAAATTGTAGCAGACCTTCTATCCGAGACACAAATAACAATGGACACAGCCGAGAATGGTGTGATAGCCTTCAATATGTTCCAAAAAAATCCACGCCGCTATGATATGGTGTTTATGGATATCCATATGCCCGAACAAGATGGTTATGAAACAACACGAAAAATACGCGACCTTGATAACCCTTACGCAAAACAAATACCTATTGTAGCAATGACAGCAAACGTATTCAAGGAAGACATCGAAAAATGTATCGCTGCTGGCATGAATGACCATGTAGGTAAACCTCTAGATTTCAATGAAGTATTGGAAAAATTGTTCAAGTATTTGAAATAGTTTGGGCACGCCATATATTCCATCCGATTACCTTCTAAATACTACCTGTGCGCCACCGCGCATTTTAGAGGGCCTCGCTTTAAATTACAAAAACTCTTACTATTGAAAAGGCGCTATCTCTAGTGTTTAATTAAACACATGAGATTGTGTTGTCGCATAGAAAAGCACGATCTAAACTGGGGCGCTTTGCTCTTTTGCTGGGGGCAGCCACAAAAACTCTACACTAGCGCCACAATCCAAGTAAAAATACTAGAAGTGTCTGTCACGCTTGCGCCCACAGCGCTACAATCTCCGATGGAACCATTCTATGGCACTCTTCGTCTATAACTAGCAACACTACAATTCGTGCGCATCGCACCTTTTTGTGACAGCAGAAATCAAGACCTAGAAGTTTGAAATCCCCTGCTCTAGTTTTCATTAAGCACAACAAATGTTAGAGTTTTAGTTAGTGTGTTTTTAACCTAAATCCTCAGAACCTATAACTAACTGAGCCAATATTTTAAAAGCTACATTGCAAAATGTACTCAATGAAATTGCTATTATCAAAATTAAAAGTAGCAAAAAAGGAAAATTGAATATATGAATGCATTAAAGAGACAAAATCACTATTTGCAGGCGCTAGGACTTCCGATCATAAAAGATCCTTAATAAACACGTATAAAACCTTTAAACTGTTGTCTCATGTAGTCATAGATTGCGGGAATTTAGGTTTTAAAAACCGTTTTTTCTCTTCTCTTCAAAAGCAGATAAATTCAATATCAAACTGATCAACAATACCCACCGCGCACACGCTTAATCCGCGCTTATAGACTAGTCACTCCCAACTTTCCCTTCTTGCTAGTCATAGTGCTTGAAATATCGCGCTTTTTTTGCTATTATACTCACTACTACTACTACTACTGTTGCTAGCGGGTTTTACAATCTGATGAGAGTGCTTGCTCTTATATCCACTAGTTTGACGCTACTATATAACAGAGTGCGATGTTTTTGGAGTGTGGCGAGTAGCAGTGGAATCAATCAAGACGAGCTTTACGGCATGTAACCATTGAAAGTTCTAGTTTTTATGCTAGAAAGCATTTGTGCGTCTTGTTTCCTTTCAGCGCACCGCTGAAACACAACCATGCTAACCGTCTGTGCTTTTTAAAACCAAACTAGCGCGGCCGCATTCAGTGCATGCAAAACATAATTACAATGTTAAGAGTTATAATAACACAACTGTGCAAAAACACTGTCCGCAAGGACCACACATGCATTTGTATGCGTCTTAGCGCATTAATATCATAAAGGCAACGGTCTTGGCAAAAAGATATCTGCTAAATTAAAAACAGAGTATGGTATAATAGAATCCACTAAGCCAGGTGGTGTTATATTGCAAAACACTTTAACGCTACGGTTTATTCTTACGTTCTATCTAGTCGTTGAAACTTTTGTTTTGCTTGTCAAACGGTAGCGCTACCCGCCCTTGTCGCGCTAAATGTGCTACTGGTGGCAGATAACTGCTACATTACAATAACTAATATTATAAATGAGGATGAAAAAATGTTAATAACTGGTATAAACGCAGTACAAGAAGCACTGCTCTCCGATGTCACGATAGAAAAACTGTATATTAGAAAAGGTCTTTTTTCTGACAAGGTGAACAAAATTATTCAAAAGGCTAAGGAGAAAGGAGTCCGCGTCATTTTCGAAGAAAAGACTCGACTAGATCCGATGACACATGGCGAAAACAACCAAGGTGTTATTGCGGAAACGACCGAATTCAAATACACACCATTAGAGCAGATAATTGATAGTTCCATTGAAAACAAACTCATTATTATTTTAAACGGCATCGAAGATCCACATAATTTAGGAGCAATATTGCGCGTTTGTGAGTCAGCTGGAGTTACGGGTGTTATTATCCCCGAGCGCAGATCAGCAAGCGTCAATGACACCGTTTTAAGGGCTAGCGCGGGTGCCGCTTTGCATGTCCCTACTGCTAAAGTGACTAATATAAACGATGTTATACGACTTTTGAAAAACGATTTTGTAAAAGTTTATGCTGCTGACACAAGCGGTGATTCTGTTTATACAACTGATATGACTGGAGATGTTGCGGTAATAATAGGCGGTGAAAATAATGGTGTTAAGGAATTATCCAAAAAGCTCTCCGATAAAATTATAGGGTTACCGCAAAGAGGAAAAGTAAATTCCTTGAACGCATCGGTAGCGGCAGGCATCATAATATACGAGTCACTAAGACAACGCATGCTAAAACAGTAATATGCTTGCATTTTGTCATTAAACTCTTTATCATAATAACTAAACTATATTCTCAAGAGGATTTCATGAAATTAGGTATTGTCGGTCTTCCCAACGTAGGGAAAAGCACTCTTTTCAATGCTATCACCGCTGCAGGTGCGGAGGTGGCAAATTATCCGTTTTGCACAATCGAACCGAATGTCGGCATAGTCGCCGTACCCGATGATAGATTGTATAAACTCGCGAAATTGTACAATTGCAAAAAGATTGTCCATGCCACAGTTGAATTTGTCGATATTGCAGGACTAGTTAAAGGTGCTAGCAAAGGCGAAGGTTTAGGCAATAAGTTCCTCTCACATATACGCGAGGTCGATGCCATTGTACATGTTGTGCGTTGCTTTAAAGACGCTAACGTAACGCATGTGGACGGCGCCCCCGATCCAATAAGAGATATAGAGATTATAAATGTCGAACTGTTGCTTGCCGATCTTGAAGTGCTGTCAAAACGCATAGAACGAGTGCGCACACAATCTAAAAGCGGCGACAAGCGCATTTTGTCGGATTTAAATCTGCTGACGAGATTGTATGCGTCTATGGAATCGGGAATCCCCGCTCGCGCGTTTAAAGCTAGCGATGAAGAGCGCGCATTCATCGATTCACTTTTCTTGATAACTGCAAAAAAAGTAATCTATTGTGCCAACGCTTCCGAAAATAAAGAAGCTGACGCGCCCCTTATAACCACCGTAAAAAACTATGTGGAAAAAGAAGGTGGCGAGCTGGTCGTAATTTTAGGACAAACAGAAGCAGAACTTGCAGCCCTAGAACCCGAGGAACGCGAACTGTTTATGCAAGAGTTGCAAATTGAATCCTCTGGGCTTCAACTTTTGATTTCTAAATCGTATAGTCTATTAGGGCTTATGAGTTTTCTTACTGCAGGGGAAAAAGAAACACGCGCATGGACTATCCCTATAGGTTTTAGAGCACCGCAAGCAGCTGGCAAAATCCATACTGATTTTGAACGTGGCTTTATTCGAGCCGAAGTTGTAAACTGTGATACTCTATTAGAGTGTGGTTCATATACTGTAGCAAAAGAGCGCGGAAAAATAAGAAGTGAAGGCAAAGATTATATTGTACGCGAGGGGGATGTTATCCTCTTCCGCTTTAACGTATAGGTAAAACATGGAAATTTTAATTATTGCTTTAGTATCTCTATCTCTATTGCTTAGCGTTATATCCTTATTGCTCTTGTTCTCGGTTATTTCAAAATTAAATCAGCGCACAAACCGTCGAGACTCACATTACGAAATAGCAGAATTGATTGACAGATCGACAAACGAAATGCGTCGCTCTTTAAACGCGTTTGGCGCGTCAACAACGGACACGTTATTTAAAGGTGTCAATGCTACGAACAACCAAATCTTGACGCATGTTAAAGCTATGAGCGATATAAACGCGCAAAAAACACTTGAGATTAGAGATGCGCTCAGTGCTGGCCTTTTAGAAACGCGCGCAGACCTACGTCAAGCGTTGCTCGATGTCCGAACAGACAACAACAAGCAATTAGAGCGGATGCGCGAAACCGTAGATCAAAAGCTTTCTACGACACTTGATGAGCGCCTTGCTAAATCTTTCAATTTTATATCCGAGCGTTTAGAAGCTGTTAACAAGAGCCTGGGCGAAATGCAGGCATTGAGTGATGGTGTAACAGAGTTGAGAAGAACGCTTACCAATGTTAAAAGCCGTGGAACGTGGGGTGAAGTGTCGCTAGATGCAATACTTAGCGACATTTTAACACCTGAACAATACGAGAGAAATTCTAACATCGGAGAGTTTGGTGATCGTGGACGTGTCGATTTTGCTGTTGTTTTGCCTGGATCAAATGACGGAAAAGTTTTTTTACCTATCGATGTAAAATTCCCAGTTGAAGATTATTTGCGAATGTCGGATTCTCTGACAGAGGGTGACATTGAAAATTATAATAAAAACGTTGCTACCTTTACGGCGCGCGTCCGCCTAGAGGCAAAACGCATCGCCGAAAAATATATTAAGCCGCCTCGCACAACAGATTTTGCCGTCATGTATCTTCCTACTGAAGGTTTGTTTGGAGAAATACTGCGGCGCAGGGGTTTAATAGAAGAGCTACAAAATAACTATAAGGTTATACCAGCAGGGCCTGCTAACATTTCAGCTATGCTTAACGCGCTCCGACAAGGGTTTAGAAATCTCACTATCAGCAAATACAGCAAAGAAATATACGCGCTTCTATCCGCTTTTAGAAAAGAGTTTCTCGTGTTCTCTGATATCGTCTCTCGCGCACAAGGACAATTAAATACAGCGTCTAAGAGCTTGGAAGAAGCTGGTCGCAAAACGGATACCATCAAAAGAAAATTAGAAAGATTAGATTCTGTAGAGACAGTCGTTGAAGAAACCCCAACACCTGGCTTGCTAGCATAGAACGCTTTTGGTTCTAAACTATCTTGCTTTTTATACCTTAAACACGTGAGTGTTGTTTTGCTAGTGCGCATTTTGTGTGCTTTTTATTCGTACAAGTTGTTTGGTATCATTGTAAGCTGAGTCTTTTCTCTTATCGCATCTAAGTCTTCAACCCAAACTTTTACGACATCGCCTACTGCTAGCATGTCTGACGGATGTTTTATATACGCTCTTGACATTTTTGAAATGTGAAGTAATCCACTATTCTTTACCCCAATATCAACGAAAACTCCAAAATCTACAACATTCCGAACTGTTCCCATTAACTCCATGCCTATTTTAAGGTCTCTAAACGTTTTTACTGCTTTACTTAGGACTACACCTGGGGCACCATCTCTTGGATCACGACCAGGTTTCTCAAGATCAGACAAGATATCTTGTAATGTTAACTCGCCACAGTTTAATTGCTCTGCTAATGTTTTTATGTTTGAAACGCGTTTTTTAATATCTTTTATTCCACCATTGGATATTTGGTTTGCGCTTATGCCTAGATACTTTAAAATATCTTCTGCGACTTTATAACTCTCTGGATGAATTCCCGTCCCATCCATAGGATTGATGCCGTTCAAAATGCGCAAAAACCCAGCACTCTGTGCAAATGCCTTTTCTCCTAACTTGGGGACCTTTTTCAGCTCCGCGCGATCCCTAAATGCGCCATTCTCTTCTCTATATGATACGATACTCTTTGCTAAAGATGGGCCTATGCCTGCTACATAACTTAATAAGCTTGCTCCTGCCGTGTTTAGATCCACCCCGACTCTGTTAACGGCATTCTCGACAACTGCGTTAAGAGCGTTTTCTAAATCTGTTTGGTTGATGTCATGTTGGTATTGTCCTACACCTATAGATTTGACAGGAATTTTAACCAGCTCTGAGAGCGGATCTTGCAGTCTGCGCCCTAAACTCATCGCACCTCTTGTGCTGACATCCAGATCAGGATATTCTCTAGTTGCCTCTTTAGATGCACTATATACCGATGCGCCCGCCTCATTTACTATTGTGTATTGTATCGGCAATCTTAAACTTTCTATAAAATCAGAGACAAACATTTCCGTTTCTCTTGAAGCTGTGCCATTACCAACTACTATTACATTTGTCTTATGTTCTTTTACTAACTTTAGCAATATTCTTTTTGACCCCTCCGTGTCACACTTGGGCGGGGTTGGGAAAATTGTGGTCGCATCTAAAAGTTTGCCGTATTCATCTAATACAGCGACCTTGCAACCTGTTCTTAACCCTGGATCAATTGCTATTATTCGCGCGTTGCGTAGCGGTCTTTGCATCAAAAGATTTTCAGTGTTTTTTGCAAAAACTTTAATTGCGTCCTTTTCAGCGCGTTCTTTCAATTCGTTGCGCACTTCTCTAACTATTGTCGGCTCTATTAATCGCGTATATGCATCGCTAATTGTTTCTTTAATAATATCTGCAAATATGCTTTCACCTTTAATTACTCGTCGCTCTAACAAATAGATTGCTTTTTCTTCATCTACTAGCACTTTGACTTTTATTTTATCTTCTTTTTCTCCACGATTTACAGCTAAAATGCGGTGATTAGGTATTTTCTCTGCTGCTTCGGAAAAATTATAGTACGCGTCATATGCGGTCTTTTCATTTTTGTTAACAGCCTCTGTTATTATTTGACCAGTGCGTCTAGTATATTCTCTCAGCATTGCGGTGTTGTCTGCATCATCGGCTATAATTTCAGCAACTATATCTAGAGCACCTTTTAATGCTTTTTCGGCATTGTCAAAACCTGCTTCTTTATTTATGTGCGCTTTTGCTATCTCTAGAGGTTTTCCCGCTTTTATTGCTTGCTCTAAAATTATTGTTGCCAGCGGTTCTAATCCAGCATCTCTGGCCTTAGATGCCCTAGTAACTCTCTTCTTTTTAAATGGTTTATATAAATCTTCAACTCTGCTAATAACAGTTGCAGCATCTATATTAGCCCTCAGTTCTTCGGTCAGTTTGCCTTGCTCATCGATTAGTCGAATTACTTCACTTTTCCTCTCTTGCAGGGATCTTAAATACTCTAGTCGTTCGTTAAAATTCCGCAACACTTCATCGTTAATTCCGCCCGTTACTTCTTTTCTGTATCGCGCTATAAATGGGATAGTGTTACCATCGTCTATAAGTGCTATTGTTGCTTTGACTGTTAGTTCGTTGATATCGAACTCTTTTGCTATTGTTTGTTCTATACTTAACATGTTTTAATCCTTTTTACAAATGCCCGAAGTTTGGGCATCGGTATTGTTGTATTTGAAGATTTTGCTTATAACTTGCAAACAGTTTCTTTTTAACCTGGTTGTGTGTGTAACTTCTAATTCTAAAATTAATTTTACCTACATCTAAATCTATATACGATGCTACTCGCAGCCATCTGAAAGCTTGGTCAGGCATTTCTGACACTAACAAAACCTATTTAAATTTTGATCGCTCTCTTCATGCTTATAGCGCAAGTCTTTTCACAACTTCTATTAAATTGCGTGTTTGGATGCGCACACCCTATATTGCTGTCTAAGCAAAATTAACGTTGTCATAGCTTTGTCACTGTGCGCTAGCGCTACAGTTAGTACAACAAGTTCCATTTTTGCTTCAACTAACATTAACTGCACGCTATATAAACTCTTGCATTATAATAATCGTCCTGCCTGTCCGTTGCGTTTTAAGCCGATTCGCACTCCTTCAAGAATTCGTGTTGCTATTTATTATACACTAAAATATCAATTGCAACAAGAAAAGTTTTCAAAGTGTTTAAATATTAACGATCAGCATTTGAAATTCTAGCATTTGGCGCATTGTGCAATTGCGGCACGTGTGATTTTGTCAAATCAAAGTACTCTTTTTTAATAGCAGAGCGCTCTTTGTCTTTTTGTTTTATTTGTTCCAATTTGTGTAAATGACATAGGCTGGGGGTATATACTCTTAAGTAAATGTCCTTGTTTTTTTATTATGAGATGCTGTGTTATTCTATCAGCTCTTAATGTCGCGGCCTTCGAACCCTTTATAGTTCTATATAGCAACTAAAGTTTCTAGCACATAAGGCATTAACATTCCTTGCTCGTTAAAATTCAATTGTCATTTACTTGCAAAATATGGACACTTGATATATAATCTTATGAAAATGGAGAAATCGCCTAGCTCGGTCGATGGCGCACGACTGGAAATCGTGTAAACCGCAAAACGGTTTCGAGGGTTCGAATCCCTCTTTCTCCGCCAAACTTTTTTAATCCGAACTCCGCTACGGAGGCATTATAGATAAGATGGTTTTCAGATGCCAGATTGGGGGGCAGCCCACAATGAGCGGTAACCTCTCTGGATGATATTTGTTATAAAACTTACTCTCACAACATATTGCAAATTTATATGCTCACGTGGATCGTTGCTCAATGATCCACGACTTAGTGTAATTTTATTTTGCTATTCTTCCAAAACACAGCATTTATTGTATTCAATAATTTCCTCAAACAAATTACTGCTACTTGCATATTGTGTAATGTTCTGTTAAAATAGATATATTAACATTCATCGAGAGTAATATGATCGATAGTATAGAAAGAGTATTAACAGATGACGAAGCACGCGAAATATTGCAAAAGCCATATGAGCGATATAATCTTCAATATTTGCTAAATAAAGTTCTGATCCCAGATTTTCAGTTTAGAAACAATCGCATAGAACATAAGTTTGATGATTTGTTCGGAAAAATTACAGAAATCGGGGGCTCTAAATCTCTTAATCTGGCTGTTTATGAAGTCAATTTGCAAAAAGACGCATATAAAAGACGCATTAAAATAACTCAACGCATGTTTAGTATTTTGCGTGACTACTTGGAGGAATATTCTCTTGTAATATTTGATCCTGGTGATGGAACATATAGACTTTCGCTACTTACATGTAGTTTTGAGTATGATGAAGAGTCCTGCAAAATTATTAACACTTTTTCTAACCCGCGCAGATTTTCGTATAGTTTGGGTGTTGGTGCTAAAACAAAAACACCCTTTGAATTTCTAA
>JAITLB010000007.1 GCA_031278175.1 Christensenellaceae bacterium | reverse complement strand
AAGAACAAAACACATTATCAGCCTATAATAGGATAGATAAGGAAAATATTGCAAAGATCGAATTAACTGAAGAAAGTCAGACATACTTAAAAAAAGAGTACTATGTAAATCAGTCAATCGATAAAAAACAAATAAAAATGCTAATAACTTACGATGATGAAACAGTAAGTGAACCGATATTGATTCCTGCGTCTTTATACACAACGGATTTTGCATCGACAGAAGCAGCGACTGATTCTACAATGGTAATAAGTGTAGATGAAAAAATATATAATGAAAGCACTGGAAAAACGACCTATGAAACACATACCATAGAGCATACTTACAGTGTCGTTGCGCCGCGGGCCACAGAAACCAAAACAGAAAAAACCGATGTTGATGAAATTGCAATAGGCGATATAAAGATAAACAGATATGATACAGCAGAAGTAATAAAACAGAAACTGGGCGACCTTGCTTCAAAGATTGAAATAATGGACATTAATAAAAAGTATGAAGATCTTAAAAAAGCAGTCGGAGCGGATGCTAACGAGATAGATGCCTATAGACTTCTAATAGAAAATATGTCAAAAAGTTATAAAACAATGACGTATGTATATAACTCTGCATATGAAACCGCTGTTACTAATGCTTTTTCTGTAGAAAAGAAAAAACAGATAATGAGCGAATACGATGATGAATATTGGAAAGCAGAAGTCATTAAGGAATTTAAGTATTTATATAGCAATTCGAAGCAAACATACGCAGAAATTGAAGATGTTGATGATGCCATTGCTGTAGCTTTTGCAGAATCTATTAAATCCAATCTAGATACTTTCTATTACTATCCCGTGGTAGAAGATCTTGGTAATTATAGTTATGTTTATCAAATACTGTTTAATTTCACGGACAAACAAAAAGAATTGCTTACACAAGCGGGAACAAACGAAGAGTTAAAAGCTGAGTATTTTGAATACTTGAAAAATTATATTGAGAGTCAAATAAGTAATATAAATTACAGCGCTGACTACGATTGTGAAAAGCATGAGCTTGGTTTAGAAGATGAAGAATGTAAATGGATAGCTGAAGGCAATACGAACGAAAGCGAGTGTCCGTCTTTAGCATATATGACAGATGAAAACGGCGATTATATAAAAGAAGCTTTTGTAGAAGTATATGCAAGATTACAAGAAGAACTCTTTGCTATAGCAGGAGAAGATCTTACGGGTCTTAACACCGAAGAGAATCAAAGAAAGGCATTCGAGATATTCAAAGAGTACATGTACAAATATAATGACGACTCTGGTATAATGAATTCATCAACGGGATATCTAATCGCGCCAGAAGGCATAGAAGACCCAAACGGGTTTTATGATTCCTTTGTTGATTTAGCGCATGACGTTTATGCCGCAAAGGGAGTTGTTGGTAATGCATTTGTTGAAACCGATGATGGATACAAATTAGGATACGCTTTTACTGATTATGGTGTGCATTTAATAATGGTAAGTTTGAAACCTTTCGAGAATTATAATGGAGAGGAAGCGCTATTGAATGCTACAGATGAAGAGATATTTGAGTTTATATCAACGACAAGAATAAATGTAGCAGGCGAATTAACAGAAGATGATCCAACAGCTAATACTATTTATAAAGCACTCCTTTCTAAACTTAAAACAGATAGAGAGACAAAGTTGTATAATGATTATACCAATCAATTAATATCAGAAAAAATGCATGAAGATACAACTAAAGTAAAAACAAACGAAAAATATAAAGAATCTCTATATGAGCAAGTAAGTGGAGAATAGGGAATAATCCCTAATTCTCACAAATGCGACCGTGGCGGAATTGGCAGACGCGCTGGACTTAGAATCCAGTATTGACAAGATGTATGAGTTCAAGTCTCTTCGGTCGCACCACAACCAAACAGCAGAGCAAAACGTGTTCTGCTGTTTTTAATTGGCATTTAAAAAAACAAATGCCCGTGAGACGCGCTTGTTAGCGCGCGTTACCACAAAGCGTATATTTTTCTTAACACGCACAACAAAGCGCACAGTGAGCAAACAATGCCGCCCAGCGGCGCAGATAGCAAGCGCAAGCAAAATTATAATTTTGAAACTGTCAAAATGCCAGCTTCCAGTTTTTCGAGGACTACAGTTCGTCATCGCTTGAGCGAGGTGATTGATTTGATTTTATCATACCCAAACAAAAAGAAATAATTGTAGCGTTGAGAAAAAGTGAATAGTAGCAATTCGAGAAAAGATAGACTTGTTTTGATCCCTTCAAGCAGTATTTTTTACGTTTTTGTTCAGTTACTAAAAGAGCGAATAAAGAACTCTATAATAGTGTTTTTCGGCCCGAATAAACATAAGCGGAATTAAGAAATGAAGATTTCGTATAGTATACCAGAGTCAAAACACAAGCAACAAGTGAGGGAAATATCATTTGCTTTTGACGAGGAGAACCTTAATAGATTGGCAATTTATTTTTATTTACTAAAAGAAGAAATACGACTAATTGAAACAGCAAAACGATAGAATAGATTAACTTTTATTTAAGAGCGTGTTTACAGTCTCTTGTATAGCAAAGGACGCAAACTGGTAGAAAAGTCGCGAAAATAATAGACAAGGTTTAGACACGCAACGCTAAAATTTTTAATTTCAAAGAGCATAGCAAGTCTTAGCATAGACTCTTAGAATCTAGCATTATTGTTTTAGGGTGTAGAAATTTATTTCTAAAACATAAAGAGTAGCATCGCTCATGTCGCAGGCAAAGTGGTTTGACGGTGAGAGCAGAGTTTTTTATAGAGGTGATGAGGTTATCTCTAACAAAAGCGCGGCCAAGGAAAAAAGATGTTTGTCTAAAAGAGCAAGAAAGAGTTTACAAAACACGGCACAACAACTAAAACTGGCATTTTCGAAAACAGAAGATATTTCAGACGATGTTATTGTTCTTAAAAAGCAGTGAAAGCTTTCCTCACTTACCATAACCCTCGTGTCCGAGGGATGTAAAAAAGAAAAACATTCAATTTCTCAACTTCTATAATCTAGCAAATAATTGCTTTCTTCGTCTGTTAGATTGTATAGCGCAAACACTTCAAAATCAGTTAGTTTTCTATCTGGATAGGATTTTAGCGGGATTTTAAAGCTTTCCATGTGTTGAACAGATATTCTATAACTATTTTCGCCTAACTGATGTGCGTTTTTATCAACCCAAAAAGAAAACAACTTTGAATTTAAAACAGAAAGCAAATACTCTTTATTGTCACCCAAATTTGACAGCAATCCACAAGAGTCTAAGAGTACCATCCCATTTTCGGTAGTACAAAAGCCTGGCATGGTGGCAATTCTTTGCCAGCAGATTACTGGCTTTGAAAAATCGTTCATGATCTTACAATAACGCAAGTTATATGGCGTATTACCCTTGTCTTGACGCAAGTGTATTTTTTCACAAAACTGATCTAAATGCTTTTTTACACTAGGATAAGAAGCGACATCTATGGGAGGAATATATTTTTGCTCGTCATCATAATAACCATCGTGTGATGCGATTAAATAAATATTTGCAAAACAGCATTTCCCCTTTATTATATCTCGCCCTCTCAAAAGAGGTCGTATGATTTCATCGCTTCTGGGGTCTTGCTCCACAAGACGGTCCCTGGTTGCTTTATTTATTACAAATGCTTCATTGCACCCTGTTAGAACACCACGGTTAATATTGATGTTCCACTCACTAAGAGGAATCCCAAACGTATCAATCTTTTGTAATATCTTTTGTTCAACAGTTGTCACTATTGTCCATGCACTGCCAGCGGTAAAATCAATTGCGATTTCATTGCGCTTTACATAGTTGCTGATATTTGTTAAAGAGGAATCCCTGTATTTAATCGCTTTCATCTTATGTCGGTTTATGCTTTTCTGAAGAATGATAATATTCGTGTCTACGGTTGCACTCTTAAAGCGTCCTCCACCCAAATCAATTAATCGAATGGGATTTGTGTTTTTAACAAAATAAGTTCTTAATAGTTCGCCATATGAAGATCTCATCCATTTGTTGCTCGTAATATACCCCAACAAACCATTTTGTTTAAGCAGATTTAGCCCACGCTCATAAAACAGAACATATAGGTCTCCGCGCCCCTCATATGTCATATATTCCAGTCTCTTCTTGCTACCAATAATTTCTAAAACGTCTTTTTTGTTCATGTACTGTAACTGCACATAAGGCGGGTTTGCTATAACGATGTCAAATGCCGGGACACCCAAAGACAGGAATGCATCAAACCAGTTAGTAATAGTGTTTTCAAAAGGATTCCATTTTGATAATTGCTCGTGCCGTCTGCTAGCAAGCCCTTGATAATTTTTAGCGGTTTCTTTAAGCATTGTACTTTGAATAGCGTAAAAATCATTCTTTAATTTACAGCGAGTTGTATCATTGGCGTTAAAATAATCATAACGTACTCGATTTAGCGCATTCATCGAGGATTGATTTTCAAAAAAACTTAGTTGTTCGCCCGCATCAAGTTTAACTAATGTGTTGGCTACTATAAATTTAAAGTCCAAATTAGGCAATGGCAGTATCCCTCGATTAGGTTCATTATCCAATACTTTATCTTCTATTACCAATGACAGGAAACAACGGATCCGTGCTATTTCCACAGCAATCGATTGAATATCAACTCCAAATATTGAATTTTGCAACACACTTAACTTTCTAATATAATCCAATGCGTTGATACCAAACTTCTTTTTTATCTCTTGTTTAAAAAAGGCAGTTGCGTCTCGACACACCCTATCAACCCAAATTTCTGCATTTGGATCTATTTCTTGTAAAACATATACAATTTTTTGTAAGATGCCTATAGGAAACGCACCAGAGCCACATGCTGGATCTAAAATGGTCAGAGAAAAAAGAGAATTAATAATACTTTCTCTTTCATCATAAGTTAGGATAGGCAAATAATCATCTCTATTATATGTTATTAAATTATCTAGTTTTTCTTCAGGGATGGCAGTTTTATCTTTTAAATACTCTAATAGAGTGGCATCTACCATGTAATCTACAATTTCACGTGGTGTATAGAAGCTACCGGTTCTCTTTCTAGCGCTCTCACCTGTTTCTGGATTTATTTCTGCTAGCAAATTTTCAAATATCCTACCTAGCATTTCAGGATCAATAGACAGTTCAACATCG
>JAITLB010000258.1 GCA_031278175.1 Christensenellaceae bacterium | reverse complement strand
TTGCGATAGTTCTGAATGTGGAACAATTATTAAGCATATGTTCGATGGCATAACGATTATCTAGAGTTAAATGCTTATACAGAAAAATCACCTCCTGGATGAGATAAAGAAATTATAACATCAAACGCTGAAATATTAAAACAAAATATCACTACATGAGAGAATTTCTACAATTTTTTTAGCAAATTCCTCACAAAAAAAAGCATTTCGTTTTTGCGGTCCTGACTGGAAGTTACTTTGTCATTTAACAATTAATTTTTAATCCATTTAGCATATAATTCTAGATGATATGCCATCATTATATCGTTTTCAAAATCCCATTCATTTTCACACTCTTTTTCGGTAAACCAGCCCATAAATGTTTTCCAAACTTCTATAGGTTGTGGCACAGTTAAAATTTTATCACCTAAATCTATGTCATCTATGCAATAAACATCAGTATAAGATCTACTGTTTAGGTAGAATGTAACATTTGCAGCGCGAGTATATGACCATTTACTCTTGGAAAATCTGTCAGCAGAGGATGACGGGACGAATATCGGAACAGAGCGGAAATTATATGGTGCTAAGTATGTTTTATTGGTGTTCAAAATGACCTTCTCTAAGCATAGGAAAAGCTCATCATGCTTGTAAATATACAGACCAGCAGGCAAGAATAATTTTCTCGGTTTTGCTTCTGACATATTAGAGCGATTTTCCATGAAACCAGAATATCCTAATCTGTCCACTTTTAAACCATTTATTTGTGCTGGAATAATTAATTCCTCTTGTTCCAATCCTTTTGCAGTCAAGCCGCAAATCTGAACTCTTATTTCACTGGTGACAAATGTAATACATTCAAACAGTTCAGTTTCAAAATATGTTTCATTGTCCTTGTAGTTCGTTTTTGATCCGCAACCCAAAACAGGGATTATAAAAAATGACAGAAAAACAAGTATCGTTAGAATTTTTGCTGTTTTCGTGAAGACAGGCATTATTTTAGATATTTTAATATTAACACGCATTTTTGAAGTTGTCTCCATCTCCAAGTTATGAGTCAAAGCGTTTTCAATACTAAAGATTAATGATGCCAAAGGCACTCTTACTGCGTAATATTTGCTAAGCCAGACATGTCAAGAATATTTGAAATTGCTCTATTGTTTTGTAAGAGATGCAACCATTTACGGTTATCTCCATGAATTTGTTTGAGCACTAAAAACTTATATTCCAACTTGATTTTCGCCTCGGCTTTAAGTGCCTGCTATATTATAATCTAACAATGCCTAAAATGCAATAGTGACATAAATTATTTAATCAAATATTATAGTGAGCATGAATTAGGCAGTCTATATGCCAGATAATGCTAGTTAACTCATAAATTTAGATCGGAGACTTTAAGAAATGGTTGGCATCCTAAATTCGCGCAGTGTATGCGCACACTGATAGCAACGTCCGCTTTTAAGGTTGTGACCATTGTTATTAATTCTAAGCAAATCTAATATTTCATCATATATTGGGAAAGATCTAGTTTTTTCTTTTCGTTAACTACTTTTTTAAATTTGTATATTATGCGCATCAAATAAATGTGCTATTTAGGAACGAACCATATTACTATTAATTATAAAATATTAGATTTATTTAATAATAACAATAATGCTCACAGTTTTAAAAAATCTACGTTGTTATCAGCATGCTCATGCCTGCGGGAATTTAGGTTAATAATGGCAAATGTTTTGTCGCAATATCGCTCTGACTAAAAGATGCAGTTATTATAATCTCATCAAACTTGTTTTAAACTCTAAATCGCTGGACATTTTTGTCAGCTACTATCGACAGTAAATTACTCCTATCTTCCACCACAAAATAGACACCTATAAAAAGCGAGAAACACATGCTTTTCTTGCTTGATGATAATGATCAAGTATCATTTTTCGCAAGTTGAATGTACAGGTATTAAGTTGCTACTTGCTAATTTCTCGACTCTATAAGCATTATCAAAAATGCAATTACAATTACATGCTACATTTTCTCATGTGCAATAGTTTGATATGCTTAACAATAGATGCTAACAACTATGTTTATACCCAGTTCGTTTTACTTGTCTTTTGCCGCTTGTCGCGATGCATCGCGACAAGCGGCAAGCACATAATACAAACTTACATGCAACTGCGGTTTTCGCGGTCTTGTTAAGTAGAAAAAACACGACCACTAATCAACGAATGTTTTTTGTCCACACTAATCCTATGCGTATGAGCAGAGTGCAAATTGATGTTAACACACGTTTCGTCCTCGCTCTCCTTTATCAAAAGAGCAAGTGAAGAACTGCATTAGTTATGGTTATTAAATTTCATCGGCTGTCTGTGTTTTGATCTCGCCTTTTTTCTGCTTAGGAATTGGTTTGCTATCGCCGTGTTTGACAAGTGCCATAAACACTATTGCAACAGCTACGCATATTGGCGCGTATAAGAACAAGAATTTATTGCCGAATGCATCCATTACAGTACCTGCGATATATGGTGTTATCGCTTGGGCACTCATCGTTGCTGTATAATACCATCCTGTATATTTTCCTATAGTATCTTTTGCTGACAATTCTACAACCATAGGAAAAGTATTTACGTTAGCAATAATCAAACCAAAACCTGACAACAGATAAAACAGAGTAAAGAATATCGCAACGCTTGAACTTGGATTAGCCGCAAACAAGAAAATTAATACGAATGAAGTTATCGCTAGCGCAAACCCAATAATTATCGATTTGCGCCGTCCTATTTTTACAGCCAAATATCCAACTGGAATAAATGCTATTGCCGATACACCCATAGAAATTCCGCTTACAAGACCACCTAGTGATGGTTCAAGATTGAGCGATGTAGTCATATAGATTGATAGATTGCTAGTAACGGCATTATATCCCATAAACCACATAAATATTGCTGCTAATATTAAAATGAAAGATCTAAATCTTGCTCTTTTGACGGCACCGATGGAAGTATCAGTCTCATTTACTGGTGTATCTTCGTCATCGGAATCAGTAACACCATATTCAGTGCAAATCAATTCGCACTCTTCAACAAGTTTCTTTTCTTTTACTAACATTAAAAATGCTAATAAAATTAACAACATCGACATCGCAGTCATTATAAAGACTAATACATAGTTTGTCGGTGCGAATTTTAA
This sequence comes from Christensenellaceae bacterium, assembly GCA_031278175.1. Lineage (GTDB taxonomy): Bacteria > Bacillota > Clostridia > Christensenellales > DTU072 > JAITLB01. The sequence goes on along the minus strand of JAITLB010000258.1, from coordinate 2,604 downwards.
TACAACCGTGTAAATAATAAACGCTATTGCACCGCCCGCGCCGCCTACCAAGTTAATCATTGCATTTGCTTGGCTTCTCAAAGGCTTAGGTGTAACATCTGGCATTAGAGCCACTGCAGGACTTCTGAAAGTTGCCATAGCAACTAATACGAAAAATAATATGACCATGTAGACAGCAATAGTTCCTGGGTTGTTTTTCGTTATTTTTTCGTATACTTGATCACTTGCATAATTATCAATGCCTGACTCAACGAATTTATTATAGTCACTCGTTATTTTGCCGTTTTCATCTAGTCTGTTTAATGCTATCTTTAAATATGCGTCTTTAGAGTCAATGCCATTTATCTTTAAATATTGATGATCGCTGTAATCTGAATTCTCATGACCTTTTTCATATAGCATCTCGTAGAGCGCGGCCGCTGAATATTCGTTGTTTTGATGATCAACATATACATAATCGGCTTTCTCTGTTGATATTATCTGTGAGCGTAGCTCCATAGCACTATCTAATTGTTTCATCGATGAAACAGGGACAAATATCATCAGTGCAACTGATATGAGCGTGCCTATAACTATGAATGGAGTGCGCTTGCCATATCTAGTAACAGTTTTATCCGAAATTTTGCCAAAAAGCGGAAGCATGAACAGCGACAGTAAGTTATCTAAACCCATTATGAGTCCGCGCATAGAATTGCTTAAGCCGAACGTGTTTTCAAGTAGTAGTGGTACGACATAATCATAAGTCGTCCAAAAAACCATTATTATAGCAAATGCTAATCCAACTTTTATTGTTTTCTTGTAATTAAATTTCATTACATAGTCTCCTACCATTATTGTAGTTTCTTCTATACATATATTTTACCACGAAAAGCGAATTTTTGAAATATCTTTACAAAAATTAGCACATATTAAAATAATTATGTTATACTATATTAGAGAGTAACACGTAAAAATCCATTTTTGCCCCTTACACTCAGAAAATTTATTACGAGGTATAGATGTCATGAGTAGCTCAAATACACCTAAAGGCTCATCGCGACGTAGCGAGCCTAAAACATCTTCTTCCGATGCGACTAGTAAAAAGCGAAAGTATTCGAATTACAACGCAAAGAGAAATGCCCAAAAGCAATCAGTTAACGATACGTATAATTATGCCTATCAAAACAATAGTAGCACTTCAAAAAGCTATGCACGTTCCTCAAGGAGTGCTAACAAACTGGCGATGTTTATCAACATGTTGCTTATAATCGTCATTATAGTTGCACTAATCACTATGGTGACAGTCTTTAGAGATGAAATTAGTATAGCAATAAAAAACATTAAAATAAATACAAATGCAAACCCTAATACTCAAGAGGGTACACCAGATCCAGATCCAGAAGATAAAACACCAAGTGGAGATCATAATTACGTTGACTCAGGGGAATTTATAGCAGATAAGAACGGTCTCGAAGTTCATTTCATGAATGTCGGACAAGGTGACTCAATACTTATTAGATTTTTAACACTCAATACAACAATTCTTATGGACGCGGGTAGCAGTACTGGCAGTGGTTCAACAACAGTTGCAAACCACTTAATCAGCTATATCAATGCTCTTGGTGTTGAAAAAATCGATCATATGATAGCAACACATGCAGATTCAGATCATATAAATCTAGCTGATAATATTTTAAATGAATACAGTGTAACAAACATCTACTATAATGACATAGAAACCGAATTCGATGCCGACCCTACAGCGAATAAGACAGTCCAAGACACTCTAGAAGATCTTGCAGAAGCTGAGCCTGGCGCGACTATTACTCGTTTTAATCCGAACGGTGAGACGTATACGCTCGTTGATACTGCTGGTTATAAATTCACAATTTACGCGCCAGGCCAATCCGTTCTTACAGATGACAATGCTATGTCGCCTATTTGTGTACTTGAATATGCTACGAGACGTATAGTGTTTACTGGTGATGCTACGACAGAAACAGAGGAATGGTTTATTGAGTCACAGAATAAACTTGGCATAACAAGTCTAGACTGTGACGTGCTTAAAGTCGGACATCATGGATCAGCTTCGTCTTCTGGAAAAGTATTTTTAGAGTTTTTAACACCTGAATATGGTGTGATCAGTGTTGCTGAAACTAACAGTTATAAACATCCTGATTATGCTGTAATGAATAGACTCTTTTCTTATGGCATTGTTACATATAGAACTAATAGACAAGGTGATATCGCTCTTTGCATTGATTCAGATGGGAATTTTGCATTTTTTGTTAGCACTCTTGTTCCCGCAGATAATAATAAGAATGGTATACCCGAATTGATGTATGCAGCACCATAATAGAGATATAGCTAAAACTATTAACCGACAACTCACTTCTGGACTGCAACTTTAAGCTGGAAAGTGGTTTGTCCTAGTCATGCTGGATCGATTTGTTTTGACTTATCTATCTTGCGTTGAAATCTACAACTAACTAGTAAAGCCACCTCTTGTTTTCTCTTGAAACTGGAAGTGGCTTTTTTGTTTAGGGATATTCCTTAACTTTATTGGGGTATATTTTTATGTAATATCATACTGCCCTATCTGCTTTTAGATATAAATTCATTTAG
>JAITLB010000170.1 GCA_031278175.1 Christensenellaceae bacterium | reverse complement strand
TATACTAAATGTACTTCAGCGAAATGTAGACAAAATCTTGATTATAATGAACACATGTTCATATTTTGCTACTAGGATATATAGTGTATTGTTTAGACGAATTAGGTTAAAACCAATATTTAACGGCTAATCGTGCAATTAACAGCGTTTATCTCGTGTGTTAGAAACACAACTAAAGCAGTCCTACTTGTACGATCGATAAGTGCCAATTTCTTAAAGCGACAATCACGCATTATGTGTGGCAGATCGCATATCCTGCATATGAGAATCGCAAACAGGTTTTAAATTGCTATATCTGTCTTCCTGCTACATTTTTGTTTGGCATCTAAAGTTTTGTAGCATGACACTTTGACCGTAACTGAATATAAAAACATCGAATTAAATGCGGGATCTGAAAATTAATTTCTATGAGTTAGTATTGACTGTATGAAATGCTTAATTAAAAACCAAAGCTTGGGACTAAATATTACTAATTCTTATGTGCTGTTATGTCTGTAATTTAATAATATTTAATACTCACTACAATGTAGTGACAAATTTATAACAAATTCAAAATGCTCAGGAGAACAACAATTATACGCTTATATACTTCACATTAAATAAACGCGAATAGAACTGTACATTGCGAGAAAAAATTAATGCGCACAAAGCAGAAATTGCGTTGTGCAAAATCTCTCGACTAACTAGATCTTTACAAGAGTGACTACCTATTCAGCATAAAAGTTGAGAAAACAGCAACTCAAATAGAGCATCTCTTTTCTTTAGTAAGGTTGTAACTATTTTCTATTTGTCTAAGCAATTCCTGATGGGGCACATCAGAATCAATTTCAACTGTATTCCATTTATTTTTGTTCATATGGTAGGCTGGTATTACACCATAAAAGACATTTCTTAAAAAATCAGCCTCTGCAGGTTCACATTTAAGATTTACACGCAATTTCCCAAACATAACATAAATTAATGCAAATGACTTTCTGTTTTCAATATGCCGAATAACTGCCCATGATTCTGGAGCTGCGGTAGCGCCAGTATCAAACGGATAATCCTCATATACATTCTCAAATTTTAAGCAAATGTCAATTAATTCTCTTTTTGTCATATTCTATCAAATCCCCAAACAAGCAAATTAATTACTTAAAATCATCGATTGTCTTTTCAAATTCACTGTAATTAAGATTTTGGTACACTTTAACGTAATCAACTAAAAAGACAGAACCAGTTGATTTAAATTTGCCGATTTTCTGTGCGTGTGGTCCCCAACCATCTCCTTCATCGATTTCAACTGTTAACCTCAAGAACTGCTTCACTTTTGAAACACCACCGTCATCACTTACCCATGTAGGTATGCCGTCAGTATAAAAGACATAGCAATATGGTGTCCACTTTAGTGCAAATGTATGATAGTCATCATAGAAATTCTTTGAAATAGCTGAGAAATCATTGCGATAATCACTAAGTCCTTGATGTTCTCCGTAACCATCCCATAAAAGAGCATGTCCCATATATGATGGGTGCTTTATAAATGCTGATTCATAAACATCTATCTCAGTACCATCTTCACCATTGTGTCCCACATGTCCTTGTGTATCAGACTGCAACCAAAATGCACTCCATAAACCTTCTTCATTCGGAAATTTAACTCTGCTCTCAAAATATCCAAACGCTTGTTCAAATATTGTCGATTGTGTTTTGATTTCACCATTTTCATCTCTAATTGCAAATCTTGTCTCTATGCCACCTGTAAAGCGTCCTGGATGTGGATTAGACGGATCACTACTACATGCATAATTGTCATCCTGAACCGCTCTGATCTCTAAATTTCCATTGTTAATAGTTACCATGTCAGGACACCAATATGAAGTGTACTCTGGATGTTTTGCATTTTGAGTTTTTGTACGATAAGATTGCGGAGAATATGCCCAAATGCTAGTATCAAGTTCGCTAGCATTGAAATCATCGGTAAACACCTCGTACCAGCCGTGTTCGTTGGCATTTGAATATCCTAAGCCCGCTCCAGTTAAATCTGGCAAAGCAAGGTACTCTTGAAATCGAGGTTCATTTAAATTAGAAGTCCCGCTTTTTAAAGATCCTGAACACGCTATAAATACAAACGTGAGGACTATGCTTAAGGAAAGTATAAGAAAATTTCTAAGTCGACTCATTTCAACCTCACTAAAACACATATTAACTACGTTAGTATACTAAAAATATGTCCTACATGTCAATATGCAATTTATATAGTGCATAAAAAGAGGCGATGCCAGCTCTAAGCAAACATCGCCTATTAATTAGTATGTTGAATTTTAAATCGAATTTAGTAATTACAATTTTTTTCGCGCTTTTTTCTTTATCCCTAACGCTCTAAATGCATTAAGTACTGCTAAAAGACATACACCAACATCAGCAAACACCGCTATCCACATTGAAACTATACCTATAGCACTAAGACTCAAAACTAGCATCTTTATACCAATAGCAAATATAGCATTCACCCGCGCGATATTCAAAGTGCGTTTTGAAATTTCGATCGCCTCTATCAATTTCGATGGTTCATCTGTCATTAGCACAACATCAGCAGCTTCTAGCGCGGCATCAGATCCTAGCCCGCCCATAGCAATTCCTATATCAGCTCTAGCTAATGCTGGAGCATCGTTTATCCCATCACCGACAAATGCTAACGTTTTGTTGGAATTATTCTTAACTAGCAACTCTTCTAGTTTTTCGACTTTGTCATTAGGCAACAATTCCGAATATACTTGACCGATGCCAATTTCAGCTGCAACATTATTTGCGACCTCCGACACATCGCCAGTTAACATAACAATGTTTTTGACACCAGCATCTTTTAACCCATGAATCGCTACAGCCGAATCATCTCTTAGCGTATCAGCGATTACTATTTCGCCTAAGTATTTGCCGCACTTTGCTACATATACAGATGTCCCTATAACTGTTTTTCGCTCAACGACTATCCCAATAGACTGCATCAGGGCACCATTGCCTGCAAAAACGATATCACCGTCAAATACAGTCTTAATCCCAAGCCCAGGTAAATTTTCGGACTCGCTTATTCTTGATATATCCAGTGGATCCCCATATGCTTTCTTTATTGAAGC
>JAITLB010000165.1 GCA_031278175.1 Christensenellaceae bacterium | reverse complement strand
TGATTACTATTATCAAAAGATTAGTGATTGTTTAACTGGTTTGCAGTTCTACATGAAAATTTTGAAAGAAAACAAAGGAGTGGAATATGATATTTTCAAACTTGACAAACGAGAAGATCGTTTTAAAAAGTGCCATATAAATTGCTTTTTAACATATTTGGGTGAATATAGGTTGCCACCAGATGCACGAAGACCGCCATATTTTAAGAAGATGGTACTGTATTATTATACAGGCAAACATGAGTGGGCGATATTTGATTCAATTGAGGAGCGTTATGTTTGCGATGGGAAGAAACATAGATTGTATAAAAAAGTAACTCCTGAAATTGCAAGCTATCCAGATTATGGACTTGAGGATTTGTCTGAAATGCTTAGACGATTCAACGTAAACTTTACTTTGTCCGATTTTAACGATGAATATGCGGAGTATTTAATTGAGAAGGGGTATCAAGAAGAACCTTATTTGCGCCCATCTAAAGAAAAATATGATGACGTTAAGAAACCTTTCCCCACTGTGAGATGGCGAGAGTTTGAAGACATTGACGATGATTATTTAAAATTCTGCGATGCTGTAGAGTGCGCTTTGGAAGAGTTTATAACGTCAATTGATGCAAATCGCAAGGCAGTGAACAAACCGCTTTGTGCGCTATTAACTAAGCTTAATAAAATCAACGCAACACATCCAATTGACTCATTGGATCAAGAGGAATTATATGATTATATCGTAAAAATTTTACAAACGCTTAGAAAAACGCAATTGATTGAGAAGATAGATAATAACAGGGAGTGGTAGTTAGTAATGTTAAATTATATAACAATAATTGAACCTCAATGCGAAATAAATAATTGCGCACTTGAATTGGTGATACAATGTCGTTTTAAAAATGCAACATATAATCAGTGCTTAACATACTGATGAGAGAAGTTCTTTTAGTGACTATAAACTTGCTAAATAGCGTTGCTAATGCTTGTCTTAAACTGTAATAATAAAAAACTTGTAAGGTTAAATAATCGGTGTATGAACAGATTAGATGTCAACAAATTAATATATATAATCAAATCGGGAACAATGATAATTATACTGTCGTTGCTTGTTGTTCTTTTCGCTGTTGCGTGTGGAAAGTATGAATCCGATTTTGATATCAGTATAACTGTTGATGGAGAAGTTGTTGATGTATATGAAACCTATGTAGGAAGCACGCCAGTTGCATTGATGTATAATGTCAATTTTAAAAACAATAATATCTCGTCTCAGATGAATGTGTTTTGGACAATTGATGAACCATATCATGATTCGAACCTTTCTGAATCAGGTGTGTTCGATCCTGGAATGACACCAGGTATCTTTAGTATTAGATTGACGATTACTACTGGTGGGAAAACTAACAGTAAATCAATACTTATGTTAGTTAAATCACGAAAGCTTATAGGAGTGAGTGTAACTGTGCCTCCACGCACAGATTATATCGAAGGTGAGATATTCAATCCAGATGGATTAGTTGTAACTGGCATATTTGAAACTGGAACGTCAATTATAACTGATTACCAATTAGATATGGTTAATCAGCCGCTATGTCCAACTGACACGCAGATAACACTAACCTACTATGAAAATCATGCTAGTGCAGTAGCGTATATACCAATTAGGGTAAAACCCAAAACGCTATGCGGTATTCGGATTGTAACATTACCGAAAATTACGTATACTGAAGGTGAACTATTTGACTGTACAGGGATGTCGGTTGTAGCAGATTATGAATATATCTACTCTGTCCCTATAACTGGATACACTGTCTCTAAGACATCGCAACTAAGAACGACTGATAAAACAGTATTTGTTGACTATACAGATGGTGCTGTCTCAAAATATGATATTGTTGAAATATCCGTACAAGGCAAGTCATTGCAAAGTATAACGGTATTAAATCCACCGAAAACGCTTAATTATATTGAAGGACAGTTGTTTTCAAGTACTGGACTTAACATAAGAGCAAATTATGAATATACAAGTCAAATTGTTAGCGATTATACCATAGATAAAGTTAATCCGCTTGTTCCAACTGATAGTGTTGTTAATATTAGTTATACTGAAAATGGAAAGATTGAAACGGCTGTAATATATATAAATGTAGCACCTAAAACGCTTCAATCTATTACTGTAAAATCATTGCCATCTAAAACAGAGTATATAGAGGGTGATATTTTTAGCAGTTCTGGTATGGTTGTCATTGCAAATTATGAGTACATTTCGCATGAAGTTACTGATTACACGCTTGACAAAACAACACAGTTGTCCTTGACAGACACAAAAATCAGGATTACTTACTCGAATAACCTGGTAGTCAAATATGTCGACATTGACATAAAAATAATGCCGAAAACACTACAAAGAATAACTGTAACTGAACTACCTGAAAAAACCGAATATGTTGAAGGTGAATATTTTTATGCGACTGGATTGAAAGTGCTAGCAGTATATGAATTCTTATCATTTGAAATAACAGATAATATTAAATTTGAAAATGTATCCGCTCTGATGTTAGGTAGCGAGTCATTCAAGATTTTATATACAGATAATGGTATCACCGTTTCTGAGAATATAAAATTAAA
>JAITLB010000158.1 GCA_031278175.1 Christensenellaceae bacterium | reverse complement strand
AAAATGTAATATGTCGCTTAGCGCTCTAACATTTAGTAAGAGTTCGTTGTTGATTTAAGATTACATGCGTTTGAATAAAATAGCGATAGTTATAGGGAATGCTCTGCAGAGACCTAGCGAAATCTTTATCGATAGGTTCGGTTGAAACCGAAGTATAACGAATTAATGCGTAAATAATCTTTGCGTGGCAATCCGTAGGTTATAAGGACATATGCGCGATGAATACAAATAGAAGAAGTTCAAATAACAATGTGGACGATTCGACAGGTCAAAGAGGGCTTACCCCTTACGACATTTTCACCGATGAAAGAAATAATAGGAGAACCACAATGTCGGACAATGTAACAAAAAAATCACCTGGATTTAGTGCTACTTATGATAGGTTCTTAAAAAGACGTGAAAAAGAGAAAAAATCGAATATTAGTTCGGTAAGAGCACATACACAGACACGGTTTGGTTCTAGTGGTATTACCGCTAGCCAAGCACAAATTAATGAAACTGAATATGTGCCAAGTACGGGATATCCCAGTACCCCGCCTGTGGCACCTTCAATATCAACTCCTGTAACACCTGTTATGGCATATCCGTATACGGCCTCCCCGTATGTAGTTCCTCAAGTAATGCCAACAATGGCCGCTAACATGTCGACTGCGTATGCCATGCCTCAGGTGAATCCTAATTTAACAGCGTTTGCTATGCCTAATAACGCGCCTGCCGCACCAAGTGCTACTTATCCTAGTGTCGCACCGAGTAGTGGTATGCAAGCGTTATATGGTGGTTATACTGTTAATGCTAATCAAACGCAAGTTGCTCCTACTAACGCGCAAGCGAGTGCGTATACTAAATTAGCTACGCCACCTCTAGCTCCACCTAACGAAACGGTTATAAGGACAGATCCTCAAAATACAGCACAAGGGAATGCGTATAGAATCCTCTTCAACGTTGATGAAAAAATCAATGAGGGTGATCCTAGGTATTTTGCGTCTGAGCAAGCTAAAGGAGATAACTCAAAAACTTCTGATACAAACGGCAAGCCTTTAACAGCTGCAGAGGTAAAGGAACAGTCGAAAATGGACATCAATTACTTCAATGCGGCTGCTGCACAAGCACCGAGCATGCCAGCGTTCTTTCATTTTAAGTTTAATGGTGATGTTGATAGGTCGGAGATAATGACGTATCCATCTTATCGTGACTACTTATATACACAGTTGTATCGCGCGACACCTGAAAAGATCTTAAGTGAGAAAGAGTATAATGCGCTACGCACTGAGACTATGCGTGAGCAGTCTGAAGTACAACCAATGAGAAGAGCAGAATCAAGCGCTGTGGGTAAGAGAGGCATTAAGGTGAGAACTAATCCACCAAGTAGAAAGCTTGAAGAAAATGCCGAAAAGCGCAAGCTTTCGTCAGGTGGTAAAATTTTTATAGCAATTTATGTTCTTATTGTATTGCTTGTAGCATTAATTATTATAGTTCTTAATGCTAAACCGAATATGGCCAATGCAAGTGAAATCGACTCTGAGAACCTGTCTGTAACAGAAACATTAAGATCTGACCGACTAGGTGAGACGAGGAGCACAGATGATTTAATTGTATAGGGTTAAATCCAGTGGTTGGGAGTAACCAACAAATTAAAAGATTTTATAGATACGAACAAAAGAAGAGGTTATTAGCGATATTATTACTAATGACCTTTTCATTTGTAGCGCTTATATGTAGACTCATTTATATTGAGGTTATAACTGGTAATGAGTTGAGCGTAAAGGCGCTAGACCAGTGGTGGCGTGACGTGCCTATTACAGCAAAGCGAGGTGATATATATGATCGCAACGGTGTACTGCTTGCAGGCGCAAATACGGCATATACTCTGTATATAAGGCCGTCCGAAGTCAAAAACAAGCAAACCACAGCGCAAGTCTTGTCCGAGGTTCTAGATTTAACGTATGCATCGTTAATAAAGAAATTAGAATCGAGGCAATCTGAAATAAAAATTAAATCTGGCATGGATAAGGATGAAATGCTAAAAACTCTTCAGTCTAGAGCGGAGGGAATATATTTTTCTCAGACGGTTAAGCGTGTATATCCTTATGCAGACTTCATGGCCCAAACATTGGGTTTTGTAAATGCAGACGTACATGGGCAAACTGGTCTAGAGTCCAAATATGATGTGTATTTATCTGGTGTTGATGGGTATATCTTGACCGAAACCGATTTAGTGGGGCGCAGGATAGAGAATGGTATAACTAGATATTTAGACGGTACACCTGGACATAATGCGCATCTTACAATCGACTATAACATACAAAAATCGATCGAAGATGCCGTAAAAGAGGCATATATAACACATTCAGCTAAGTCTGTATCGTGTATAATGATGGATGTTGAAACTGGCGAGATACTAGGAATGGCGCAAGCGCCCTCGTTTGATTTAAACAATGTGCCTAGGTCGGATCCAATAGCATTATTAGCTAATTCAAAATGCACATGGGCTAGTGACACATTCGAGCCTGGTTCAACATTCAAAATACTAACAGCGGCGATCGGGTTAGATAGTGGCGCGATCACGACAAAGAGCACTGTCACGTGTCCTGGGTATCACGTCGTGGACGGGCAAAAAATCAAATGTTGGAGGACACGGGGGCATGGGACACAATCATTCTCCGAGGCTGTTGCTAATTCATGTAACGTGATGTTCATGAATATTGCATCTAAAACTGGTATTTCGACATTGTACGACTATTTTGATAGGTTAGGACTTGATGAAAAAACGGGTATTGATATAGTGGGCGAAGCGTCGGGGATACTGATTAGCAAAGATAGCGTTAAAAATGTCGATTTAGCTAGAATCGGATTTGGACAATCAATTGCTATAACACCTATAGAGTTGTTAGTAGCATCTGCTATTGTCGTCAATGGTGGAACTCAAGTAAGACCATATATACTGGATTATTTTGCTGATGATAGTGGTAAAACGGTGCTTAAAAACTATCCAATAACAAAGACGGGTATCATATCTAGCACGACTAGCAAAATTATGCGCGAGGTGCTTGAAAATGTTGTAGTTAATGGTGGAGGCAAAAATGCAGCCGTGAGTGGGTATAGAATAGGTGGAAAGACTGGAACAGCGCAAAAATATGAGAATGGCGCTATAGCAAGAGGGAAATATATATCGACATTTATAGGTTTTGCGCCTGCCGATGCACCGAAGTATATTTGTCTTATAGTAGTAGACGAACCTGTTGGTGCGTATTATGGAAGTATTGTAGCAGCTCCCTATGTCGGTAAAATATTTTCAGAGGTGTTGCCGCATGTTGGAATTGCATCTGCATTTGAATCTAGCAAAACCGAGTTAATAATGCCTAGTGTTGTCGGTTTGGGAATTGAAGAGGTGACATATATTTTTGAGTTGCTCGGCATATATATAGAGGTATATGGCGAAGGAAATACTGTTACTAAACAATCACCAATAGCTGGCACCAAGATTAGTAGTAATTCGCTAGTGGCATTTGAGTTAGATCTATGAAGTTATGATTTGGGGAAGAGTATGAAATTATGGAAAGTGATAGAGCAAGTAAAATTGCTAAAACTTAGAGTAGACGCTGAATTAGAGATATCCAATCTAGCATGCGACTCTAGAGAGGTCAAACCTGGTGGCATCTTCTTTGCTTTGAGAGGCACTAAACATAATGGTGAAGACTATATTGAAGAGGCAATAGCAAATGGTGCCGTTTGTGTAGTATTAGAATCTATTCCTAAATTTTGTCAGTGTGGGTATATTCAGGTGAGGGATGCCAGGATAGCAATGGCATTAATAGCTGGGAATATGTTTAACAATAGAGCACGCAATTTAAGGATAGTGGCAATTACGGGTACGAATGGCAAAACAACGACAGCGTATATGACATCATCGGTCCTAGCGTCGGCAGGGCACAAAGTAACTATCATCGGAACGCAAGGTTCACTTGTTGATGGGACACTTGAATATTATGGACTTACGACTCCCGATCCTATAACACTACACGAAATATTTGAAAAAAGCTATCAACGTGGAGTTAAATACGTAGTAATGGAGCTGAGTGCGCATGCTATATATCTAAAGAAAGCATTCGGCATTCAATTCGATGTTGCGATTTTTACTAACCTATCACACGATCACCTCGATTTCTTTGGTGATATTGAAATGTATGCTCAGGTCAAAGAATCTCTATTCTATGATATTAGTGCAAAGTATGCCGTTGTCAATGTCGATGATAAATTAGGTAAGATCATATATGATAAAAGAATCGAGTATGGATATGTGACGTGCTCATATGGTATTACTAACCCAGCTGACATATTTGCAATAGACATCGAATCTTGTGATGGTATTAAGTGTTTAGTCAACGTATGTGACGATGTATTAGAATTAAAAACAAAATTTAATGGAATGTTTAATGTGTATAACATGCTAGCTGCTATTAGCGCAGCCAGGGCACTATCTGCTAGCACGGCAAGTATAGTAAATGCATTTAATGAGATGTCACCACCAGATGGTAGATATCAGGTTATAGATGGAATTTGTCGCATTATTATTGATTTTGCACATACAGCAGACGCACTTAAAAACCTGTTAGAAACGGTTAAGGAGTCAAAAACTGGCAATCTCATTTGCGTTTTTGGATGTGGTGGTGAGCGCGACAAGTTTAAGCGTGCCGTGATGGGCCGAGTATCAGCTAGCCTAGCAGACTATACTATAATAACATCGGACAATAGTAGATCCGAAGATCCTGCGCAAATAGCTAGTGAGATTGAGATGGGTTTTTTAGGCACCGACTCAAGATATGAAATCATATTAGATCGGCAAAAAGCGCTCAGTAAGGCAATTTCAATGGCTAATGCCAGCGATCAAATTGTTGTAGCTGGCAAAGGTGATGAGCAATATTTAGAAGAGAATGGTATAAAAAGACCATATTCTGACAAAGAAACAATACAAACAATACTTGGGAGACTTGCCCTATGATTTACACATCGGCGCTAGTTGCCATCTTAGCGTCGTGTTTCTTGTCATTGCTTATAGCACCTGTTTTTCTTAGAGTAGCACGCAAAGTAGGAGCGGGACAAAGGATTTTGTCGTACGTAACAACACACGCTCATAAGATGGGTACACCGACTTCGGGTGGTGTGGTGTTTATTATACCAGTTGTAGTAATCAGCATATTATCTGGAGGATTGCACCGATCGCTCACCATAGTTGCGATAATAATACTAGTTGGATACGCTCTTATTGGATTTTTTGATGATTTCATCAAGATATCATTTAAGCGCAACCTGGGACTACGCGCTTATCAAAAGGTGATAGCACAGACGGCATTAGCTATTATAGCTGCGATGTTTTGTTCAAAGAGTAGATTCGTTGGTTCTACAATAGCAATACCCGTTATCCATCAAACAGTGGATTTAGGTGTTATGTATATACCTTTTGCTGCACTTATATTTATTGCTACTACGAATTCCGTCAACCTAACTGACGGTGTGGATGGATTAGCGGGCACTCTTAGTGCTATATACTTTACCACTTTTCTGGTGATAGTGCTACTTGCTCTCAACTCTGCAATTGAAAGTGGTAACACACTATATGCATTAGAGTTAAAAAGCTTTGCTATCTTTTTAGGTGCATTGATCGGTGGTCTAGCTGGCTTTTTATGGTTCAATGGATATGTGGCCAGCATGATGATGGGTGACACAGGTTCGCTATCATTAGGTGGTATAGCTGCACTAACAGCATTATTCTTAAAGAACCCTCTTATTATACTTGTCGTAGGGTTGATGTTTGTTGTGACGGCGATATCAGTTATAGCGCAAGTGCTAAACTACAAGTTGCGTGGCAAGCGCGTATTGTTAATGGCACCACTGCACCATCACTTAGAATTAAAAGGATATAACGAGAGTAAGATAGTAACATATTATGCCGTGATAACGGCATTGATGAGTGTACTGAGTTTAATTATAATATGACAGTGGAGGATTTAATGAAAACTGTATTAGTATTAGGAATGAGAGCGAGTGGGATATCCGCTAGCGCATTGCTTAAGAAGCGCGGTGTGCGCGTTAGATGCTACGATGACAATTTATCAATTCCAGATAATTGGAAAGGTCGTGGCGATGCAATATTTGATGGGCTTGATGCGATTTGTGTCTCTCCTGGTGTACCCAACACACATCCGATTTTAATTGAAGCTAAAAATCGTGGCATTGAGGTATTTAGCGAACTTGATTTAGGTGTTGCTGCACTGAATTGTCAAATAATAATGATAACAGGCACTAACGGAAAAACGACTACGGTTGACATGGTCGAGCGTGGATTAAATTTAGCTGGCATGAGGGCAAAAGCCACGGGAAACGCTGGGTATCCTGCCTCACAAGTAGTATTAGATGATCGAAAGTGGGATTGGGCCGTGGTAGAGGCATCAAGTTTCCAGTTAGAGTATACATCTAATATTCAAGCACATATTGCAGTTGTTTTAAATCTTGCACCTGATCACATCGATCGATATTCAGAATTTAGTGAGTATATTGAAGCCAAAAAGCGCGTGTTCATGAATCAAACTGAAGATGATTATGCCATATTAAATTACGACTCAAAACAGGTTAGAGAATTAGCCAAAGATTTGAAGTCGAAAGTTATATTTGTCAGTGCCACTAACGTGATAGGCGATTTTTACATTAAAGACGATTATTATGTCTATAAAGGCGAACCCCTTATAAGCGTTAAAGATAGTCGCATCAAGGGCGAACATAACAAATTTAATATGCTAGTAGCACTCAACATTTTAGCAATAGCTGGGGCCAGCAAGGATAAATTTAGCGCGCTCATTAGAGACTACAAATCGCTACCACATCGCATCGAATATGTAAGCACTATAGAGGGGAAGAGATTCTATAATGATA
Source organism: Christensenellaceae bacterium (assembly GCA_031278175.1). Taxonomy (GTDB): domain Bacteria; phylum Bacillota; class Clostridia; order Christensenellales; family DTU072; genus JAITLB01. The sequence goes on along the minus strand of JAITLB010000158.1, from coordinate 1,809 downwards.
GCAAAGGAACAAACATAGCAGCATGCAAGGCAGCTATAAACGTAATGCTAGGTTCTAATATCGGTTTGATACTAGGTGGATCTGATAAAAGAGAGGATTTTTGTGATTTTTTTGACGAATTGAATGTTGATGTTAAGTATGTAGCCGTTACTGGCGCAAACGAATCCAAAATTTATGGATCGGCTCTAAAAGTAGGATTTCAAAACATCAGTATATATGACTCTCTATACGATGCCGTAAAAGCCTTATACGACATGCCTAATATAGACACGATTTTATTCTCACCAGCATGTGCTAGTTTTGATAGATATTCTAGTTATGCCGAACGTGGTGATCGATTCAAACAAATCGTCTATGGATTTAAAACGTAATATTTTAGTTTCCACGCTAATACTTTGTGGTATTGGAATAGTGATGATTTATTCGGCTAGTTCGTATGTGGGCTCAGTCAAATACGGCGACTCGCTTTTCTATGTAAAAAAGCAGGGTTTGGCATTATTATTAGGACTCGTTTGCATGTATTTAGCTTCTCGGATGGATATAACTAAAATTGAACGTTTTGGTCTGCCTATATACATAGTAGGATTAGTACTATTACTTATTATATTCATTCCTGGAGTGGGATCAAATGCCTATGGTGCTACAAGGTGGATAGATCTACGCGTAATAACTTTTCAACCCTCTGAGATTGCTAAATTCACTCTTGTGGTTTTTTTAGCTAAATTGTTTTCTAAAAAACACCCGACAACAATTGCCAGTATGATTATTCCGATTTTAGTTGTTGCGTGTATGTTAGTAGCAGTACTATTAGAACCTAATATGTCGTGTGCGATTTGCATGGCAGCGATTTCGATGATCATGTTTATTGTAGGTGGTATACGATTTAGACATGCCGTAGCGTTTGCAAGTCTTGGTATTGGTGGTGGCATAGCGTTAATATTTGCCGAACCGTATAGGATTAAACGATTAATGGCATATTTAGATCCGTGGAGTTCACCACGTGGTGAGGGTTACCAACTTATACAATCATATTACGCGCTAGGATCTGGTGGACTGTTTGGTGTCGGGCTTTTTGCAAGCCGACAAAAATACCTGTATTTGCCATTTTCAGAATCAGACTTCATATTTTCAATAATTGGTGAAGAATTAGGTGTTATTGGGTGTGTTGTAGTTCTTTTAATATTTAGTGTGTATATAGCATCGGGTATTGCTATCGCTATTAAATCAGATGAACGATTTAAGTCACTTTTAGCTTTAGGTATTGTTTCGGTAGTGTCGGTGCAAACCATTTTAAATGTAGCCGTAGTTACAGGTTCAATACCGCCAACGGGTCTACCACTTCCGTTCATAAGTGCTGGTGGTAGTTCGCTCATTGTATTCTTAATTGCAACAGGTGTGCTTATAAGCATAGACACAGAAAAAATTAAGCAAGCAAAAAGAAATTGGGTTAGGATGACAAGTTAGTGATAATGGACTAAGTGAGCAAATAAAACTACGGAGCCAAACTAATTCCGACTTTCAAAAATATGTTAAGTGGTAGATCAACTCATTTTGGCATTTCAAACTGTGAGATGTTTTTCTTAGAGCATCGCAAAGCCTTGCCACAATAATTAAATGACAAAGTAAGTATTATATTGATTGATAGATTTCTGGGATATATTCTTTTAAGTCCATTAACCAGGCTTGGCACGAGGCATCACTTGGCATGCGCCAGTCGCCACGTGGTGATAGCGAGACTGAACCTATTTTGACACAGTCGGGCAAACAGTTACGTTTAAATTGATTAGCAAAGAATCTTTTTATAAAAGT
>JAITLB010000139.1 GCA_031278175.1 Christensenellaceae bacterium | reverse complement strand
ATAAGGGAATATATTAGATTAAATAAAAACAAATTAGGCAGTGTCGCTATATTGACACCATATAAGAACCAAACTGCACTGCTTAAGAGATATTGCGGTAGATTAATAGGTGATGATATATTGACAATTCATGGATCACAAGGCAAAGAATGGGACACTGTTATTTTGAGTGTTTGTGACACTAATGACAAGTATTTTACGGATTCAAATAATCCTCGCTCTGGTGGGCATTTAATACTCAACACCGCAGTAAGCAGAGTGAGAGTGCGCTTAGTAGTGGCATGCGATGTTGCTTATTGGTCAAACCAACAAGGGCAATTGCTTTGCGATATAATAATGAATAAAACGGAGGGCATATCACATAAATTGTGGTAGCAAATGCAATAGTTAGCATGAGTGTATTAATTTGCTATTTGTAAAAGAAGCTGTAATGCAATTGCACAAATTTAATATGTAATTATAATACTCAAATCCTCTAGAATTTAAGTTGTTTTAGGCATTGAAAAAACATCAAACTCGGGTTATTGTAAGATAGTTTAGCATATTTGACTTCAAAATCTTTAGCAAAATTAAGTTTAAAATGATATAATATAACAAGACGAATAGTTCACGAGATACTGGAATATTGAAATTATATCGACATATTATGTAATGGTAGATATATAGTTTAAGCATAGCACTTTTTGTGACCTATATCAAAAAAGCAGAAAACAAATAGGATGATTGCACGGCTGAACTTTAACGAGTTTAGCTATGAGAGGTATAACTGGATGATAAAAATAATAGCTTTTCGACCTAAGTTGGATTGTGAATTTAGAACACGCTTTTATTCAAAGGCTATGCAAATAACAGCAAAAACAACTAGAGAAGAGTTTGACGCAATCGTTTCAGGTGAAATTACTTGGGTTGAAAGTGATGGGATATGCAATTTAGAGCAAAGACGCAAATATAGGGCTGTTTGGCTATTATTGCGCGACTTAATGCGCGCATCGTGGACTTCACGTTTTCGAGCTGGCACTCTAGAACTAAGAGCACCTGGGTTTGATTCCGAGTCATATCAGAAAGGCTCATTGACGGAGAAAAAAGCAGAAATTCGCGAATTGCTTAAAGATAGTTGTAATGAGCGTTTGGTAACGTCAAGAAATTTTGTAAATTTAATGGAGGCCCCAAAGGCACCTAACAAACGCTCTATCTTAACAATAATAGCTGATGGTGATGAACTTGCAGACAGACTAAAAAATGCTAAAGAGATAACTGAAGCGGTGCGCCCGTATTTGCAACTGGTTGACGGACAAGGTATTGACGATGTGACTGGACATCCATTGTCAGAGATATGGCGATATTTTAGATTGACATGGTCAACACCCGCAGAGAATACACCAGGCAGAACAATGCAATATTTAGTGCGCGATCTTGCACATCCTAATCTTCCTGTTATGGGTATTATCTCACTAGAAAATTGCTCTGTCCAGATCTCAGATCGAGATAATAACATCGGTTGGAATACATCTAAATTTATTGAAGATATAGCGCCATATAATGTTTTTGAGTGTATGGATCGATTGTTGAGTTATATCAAAGAAGGACTCTCGGGGATCGATTATTCGAGTATTTGCACAGACGAGGAGATTGAGTCGCCAACGGACGAATGCGTGGCAGCCCTCATGCAGATATCCATTGATGCAGAGAAACATAGACGTGCGCTTTTGAAAAGCGCATTGAATTCTAACGACAATTCCGAAGTTGAGATGAGTGATTTAGGTTTAATTTCATTGGAAACCGAATATGCACTGTATAGGAAGAAACGTGCCGAGCAAGTGTCTCGTTTATTAGGCGCAAAAAAGTTTATTACTGACTTAACGTCTAAACCCGAATTCCGAACACTAGTAAATGCCGCAATAGAACAAGAAGAGACTGAGAAAAATTTTTCAAGCAAGCAAAATAATTATGTAGATGACGAATGGAAAAAACCTTTTTATACTCAGGCTGGATATTCAGCTATACGTAATGCGCTTGTTGCACAAAAGAGCCGTCACATAGGCACTAGTATGTTAGAACTTAATGTATGTGGTGCAATCCCACCCTACAATGAGATACTAGGTGGCAAGTTGGCTGCATTATTAGCACTAACACCACGCATAATTTACGATTATAAAGTGCGTTATGGTGCTAGACCAAGTGAAATAGCTACACGCCTTAAAGGTGAACCAGTTGTTAGACCAGCTGATTTAGTTTATGCTGGTACAACGTCATTATATTTTGTGGGATCGAGCCAATACAACCGTTTAAAAATCCCCAAAGAGATATTGGGTGGCGATTATGATATAAAATGGAAGAGGCTAGGTCAAACGACTGGTTTTGGCACCGCGCATATAGGTCGCGCTGCCTCCGCCGCTCTAGTAGAAGCGGCAGAGAATGTCGGATATACGCGCATTAATCATGTATTTGGTGAAGGCGCAAGTCCCAAGCTGCGACTATTCGCACTGTCTATTCGTGGGTTATTAGAAGTAACACCTGATGAGGCAATTGAACTATCTAAGCATGCGATGTCGCGTATAGTATATGGTGCTTGCTTAGCTGGAAATACTAAAGACTATCTTCTAGGTAAAGACAAAGTACCGCGTTTTTATTTTGAAACACCATTAACTGAAGAAGTTGCAAACAAAAAAACTAATGACATTATAAAATACTGGTCTGAAAGATGGTTAGCTAGCAGAGTGCGCCACGAGCCGATTTTTGAAAGACTACGTACATTCGATAAGAATAAACTCCGCGTTAGCCGACGGTTTAGCGAATCGAATAAATGGGAATTCAAGCGCCTAGAAGAAAATTCTGTATTAGAGTATGACAAAAATGGAAATGCATTTGGAATAGATTTCATAAAAAGCTTTTACAATGGTGAGGCATCATATGCTGATACTAGACCCATTGAAGTATTGAAAGAAATGCATGTTGCAACAAAGATTGACGGCGAAATACAGAATGCTATCAAGCTGGGCCGCGACATAATCGTAACGGGAATCGCAGGAGACGGAAAAACTCATATTTTAAGAGTAGTAGCAGATGCGATGAAAGATTATGAGATGCCACTGTTTGTAATGGATGCTAGTCAGTTAAGTTATGAAGAATTATACAGTAGTTGGATAACAGCACGACAAGAGCAACGTCCATTTGTAATTGCCATTGACTGTGAAACGCTTGAATTATTCGTCAAAAAGTATTCCGATTTCATGCCTGCGGTTACCGCACTGCGTCAAATCACCCGAGAAATAGATTTTGATTGTCCTGAGACGGAAGCATCAGAGAACATTTCTGTATTTGATTTAAGTAGGCGCGATATTCTAAACCGGGATTTTGTATACGGTATGATCAAAAGTATTGCCTCAGACCGATTTTACACAGAATGCAACTCATGTGCAATTAAGAATTTTTGTCCTGCTACAATAAACAGAGAACTTATTTCCGATGATCTATTTATTGAAAGATTATGTGCGCTTTTTGAACGTGCTACATTGTCAGGTGCTAAGGTTACACCTAGAGAGCTTTTAGCATTTATATCATTTTTGATTTTTGGTAATAGAACATGTAAAACCCTAGCAAAGACAGCCGGAGAGTGTGCATACAAATTTTTCAATTTTATGTACAGTGCTGAAAGTTCTACTGTAACTAGTCATATTTGTAAGGCATTTGATCCTATTTACTATTCACATCCAATTATTGATGAGGAATTATTAGGTGTATTGGAACCTACCGATGAGTGGTCAAACCCGCATTTTTGCTCATATGAGGCAATAAATGGCGATAATTTCGAGCAATTTGAGACAAGAAAGCGCGCATTTTACTTTTTTAACAAGAGAGGGAGTGCTTTATTAGATATTCAAAATGACGATTTGATTGGATTTAAGAGATTGTTAAATGAAGATGATGATACATGCATTAGAGACATAGTTGGGAAATTAAATTCATTTTTTATCAAGAGGTGCGATACTGCTGTTGACATATGGAACGGTCACAATTACGATGGTTCTATTTGCAGTGTATATTTAGCTAATGGACATTCAGAAAACAGCACCTTGGAAATTGAACGACCTAATTTAACTGATAGCGCGAGCGCGGCGGTAGATGTGTGTAGTAGATATTTTAAGATTGTACAGAAAAATAATCCTAGTGCATATTTAAGGGTAGACTTTAATGTATATTCATTTTTATTAAAAGCTGAGCGAGGTATGCCTTTAATATTAGTTGAAAATAACGAGATAACTAAGCAAATTTTGCGCTTTGTAGAGCGTTTAAAGAGCGATGTAGATTCTAATTCAAATTCGACAACTGATATAAAATTGCTACAAATTAAAGATGCTACAGAATTAAACGTAACCGTAGATTTAGATAAGAAAAAATACCTATCTATTGATATTGAGCATGCGTATAGGGGGAGAGGTTAATGAATACGATTGCTATGCTAGATTTGCTTAAAGTTGTTAACGACAAATATGTCGGGTTTAATACTGCAAATACTGGAGTCAGACCTGCAGAAGTAGCAAATGGCATATTTAAAACAATTTTGAACGTGGGTTACGTTACAAATCCGCTAGCACGCTTTACGCATGCCATATGGGATGATGGCACATATCATGAAGATTATGATTTGATCAACATGAAGTCACTACTATCAAAAAGCGGAGCAATGTCTAAACAAGGTATATCTGATGCTCAATTGTCAAAATTGCGCGTCACATTGCAAGACGCATTATCAACAGGTGATGACTCGGGATTAAACAAAGCCAATCAAGATAAAATAACTGTTTCTTTTAATGCAGGTTCTGCACAATTTATGCCATCTTACGGAATCAATGAAGATGCAGGTGAATTTATTGCTAGTTTAATTAAGGATTATTGTCCTGACTTAAGTAAATATATTAGCGGGCTTCTTCGAGATATTAATGACCCTATAACATTAGCATGCTTGCCACTACTCCCAGCCCGATCAATCGCTATGGGGAAAACTTCTAAATACAAAAAGATTGAAATATTTGCACATCCAAACGAGAGGCTTGATTATTTTATTGATACCTTAGTTGAGTCTTCAATATGTCTTGAAAAGGTTCTAAGCATAATTTCTAATAAGTTTGCACAGTTGCGCATTTTTGTGTCATTTTGCATATTTGAGATTTTGCGATATATGTCACAACTAGCATACTTCTATGACAAAAGTGACAGGTGTTCACTATTCATCGACTGCACAAAAAACAGCAATCTGGGTGTTGTTAATGTATCTGGGATGAGTTTTTCTCAAGTAACTAGGATGTTAAATACATTTTATAGTTGGGGCCTGTCACAGATATTAGATGATTTAGGATTTACAAAAGAAGATTTAATTAGTGCAGAAACACCAGTATTGAAACTAAACAGAACAGGAAGAAGTAGACCTAACCATGAGCCAAATATAATATGGAAAACCGCTAAGGAAGTTATGAAAGAACTCTCAGAGGATGATGCTCGCTTTGAAGCTGGACAAGCAATTAGTGATATTATGGCATTTGATTCGACATACTATCCGATGAACTACTTTTCTAAAATAGGCACTTCACTAGGTTTAGTTTATCCACGCGATAATTTGCCAGCTGACAGACATCTAGAATTATCGAGTGAATTACTTGAGATGCTGATTTCATGTTGTATAAAACCTGATGAGGTAATTGATAAACAAATGCTTTTAGAGCGTTTATATTACCGCTTTAGTATTGTTATTGTTGACGAGACCATAGATAGAAGCCTAATAAATTCCTTTGGGGATTTGGTTTATGTCGATAGTGATGATCTAGGGGCAAACTACAATGCTTTTTTTGAGATGCTCGATCGGATAGGAATAACTAGTCACTTGTCATGTGGGGTGTTAAGAATTTGTTTAGGAGGGAAGAATGTTAAATAAGTTTGAACTTATTCTTGATATGCTAGAAAAGAAGTTGTCACTAGGATCGTCACATATTATAATAAAAAGATTAAAGGATATTAATCCAAGAGATATTTTGATAGCACTTGTTGAAAGATTGCAAAAAAACCAAGAGCAAGCAAAATATTCTAAAATATTTGCTGTGACTAGTGGATACGATGAGGTTGTCAGTGAAGATAGCAAGTTGTATTTTATATCATCACGCATCGAGGATGCGATAGAAAAGCGAAACTCTTGCTCGTCAAGCAGTATTATAGTGTTTGACCAAAGCAACAATATTAAGAGTTCTTCGTTTGATGCTTTCTATCAAATTACTTCAAAAGTTATGTCGTTATATTTGTTGGATTTTTATGCTGAGCTACAAACAGAGGCATCTAGCAAAAACTTTTTAGAAGCATTAAAAGCATCTGCAAATATGTATTCTATAGAATCACTGTTTGAACATTTAAGTAATTCTATAGGTGAAAACAATCTACTAGACACTAGTTTAGCAATTCAAAACATGTGGCGAATAGGACTAGTCCCAGACCCCGACATATTTAATCCTACATTAGATTTAGCAAATAGGCTGATAGAAAATCGTAGGGTTATCGTTGCAATGGGGCAAATGTGTGATGCATTCTGGCGACGCATGCTCACTACGATTACAAAAGCTAAACTCGTTGATCCACAGCGATACATGAGCGGGTTTAGGAATATAACGGAGTTCTATAGGACTGGTTTAAAAGCAGCACTTAAAGATTTAGATTATTCTACAGTGACAGATCTGTTATGGCCGAGCAAGCCCATCTTTTTAAGCAAACGTGGCACAAGTGAGGAAAATGCCGACAAGTGTATAATTGAGAAGAACTTAAGAAGTGTGATTACAGAATTGGCTAAAGATCGTTCGACTAAAAATCTTGAATTGTTAAATGTATTAAAGAGAAAAATTATTTTAGGTTTAGAGAATTCTGTTGAGAGAATTGAAATGCCTGATATAATAAGGAAGTTGAAGTTAAAAAAACATGACCGTAGTATAGCCGAATTTGTAAAAAGGAGTTGCTCGATTGAAAGCTGGGGTGGAATTTTAAATACCTGTGAAAATACTGTTAAGGATTGCCTTTCAAAGAATATAAAAGACTTTGAAGCATTTACCCCAACGCAACAATGTGTTAAATTATGCGGTAGTCCGACTACACT
>JAITLB010000121.1 GCA_031278175.1 Christensenellaceae bacterium | reverse complement strand
CAACGATAGCAAGCCACACATTCTTGACGGTAGAGCTCTTCATAAGATATGACAGCATATCGACAGATTCACCATTGCCAGTATCGATTGTTTCAAGACCCGTTAAAATTCTAAAAAGTCCGTTCATGCCATCAAGCAATCGCATCAGGGAAAAAGATATTTGTGCCATTAGCTTTTTAAACCAAAGTTCCATAGTAATGAATCTCCTTTGTGCTCGTTGCAACTAGTTTCGTTGCAACGAGCGGGGTAAATATATTTACATTGTGCTCATCCAGTTGCCTAGCCAGCTTATGAGTGAGACAACGACAGCAGATAATACGAATATTAACACAACGCCGATTATAAAATTTTTCAAATAGTCTTTAGCTTCGCGCTGTTTATCTTGGTTCCCTGCTTGCCACCATTTAATTCCGATGAAAGCAGCCCAAAAGATTACAAGCCCTGATATAACAGCAATAATGTAGGGGTAAAATTGTGAAAGCAAACTTTGCAAGTTGCCAACGAGTTTGTCCAGTGCTTGAGAGTCGCCGTCAGGTTGAATATCGGCGATAGCACCAGTTAGTGAGTTAAAAAAATGATTCATGTTAAAGTCTCCTTTATATAGTTATATATTTTAATTGATGTGTATTGTAATTGAAGTGTGTTTTGGTTATAGACGGTCTCACCGCTACGAGGAATCAAATCTTGTCATATATTAATCTCCTTATGCCGCTTTAACGAAGCGACCACGTATTACTAGGAATATAGTCAGTGCTACACCAAGGCAACCCAAGCAGATAAGCACAATTGTAAAAGCATTCATCGGTTTATCGACTGTAAATTCATAAGTTTGCCTGTTACCGAGATCGTCAATTAAAACAAGCAAATAATTGCCGTCTTCATCAACAGTGCCTGGTATTACAAACCCTTCTATCAGCACTCCGTCTCTATACAATTCGACTGAGACGTTGTTTTTTGTTGTTTTAGAAAACGACACAACACCATTCTTTTCTGTCATATTCGCTTCGGGCGGTGTTGAGTCGACAACCATTGTAAACGAATAGGTAGCGTCATTAGTGGTGGATTTTATTGTTATAGAATAGGAACCAGTTTCTCTAGCTACGATAGCATCAGTAGTAACAGGTAAGGATTGCATACCCAAATAGGCAGACACTATTTCAAAACCGTCTGGCATTTTTAAATCCAAAGTGGAGACGCGAGACGGTAAAATTTCAAATGAAATTCTATGCTCGTTTCCAGCTTGATCGGTCGAGACAATTGTGTACTGCCCCGGCGAGGTGTAGCGGTCACTAGAGTCTATTTCAATCCCATTCAATGTCGCTAAAATAGTTACTGGCTCGGAGTATGAGATCTTTATTGCATTTGAGGTAACAAGACCGTTTTCAGCCACTGCAGTTATAGCGACATGCTTGTCGATTGTAAGTTTTTCAGTGGTATAATTGCCAGCAATGTCGACCACTTTAAAGTAGTACACACCTTCTTCGGAATACACGTGACCATTCGCCACTTCAAGGCGATTTACGTTAAAATTGCTGGATGTCTCGTATATTGTAGCAGCCAAGTCTTCCGTATGAATTGACACGCTGCCGTTAGACACACCAGATGTCGCGTTTTCAAGAGTAAGGGTTGGAGGTGTAAAATCCAGCGTCAATGCTATGGTCACTTTGTTTTGATACAAGTCTTCAAGCGAAATAGTGTATGTACCGCTCTCGATTAGCAGAGCATCGTATGGTATTTCCACCTCGCCTAGTTTGCATGACGCAAAAACCAAATCCTCCTTATTTATAATCGAGATTGAGCGATTTGAGATGTAAGCATAGTCGTCAGTTTTTACAGGAGTAATAGAGAAACTAAAATCGACCTCGGTATCTAAAAAGACAAAGAATGTAGAAACATTGTACGTTGAGTCGGTTAATGTAAACACATGCATGCCGTTTGAAGTGATAAGGGTGCCTCTTGTGTAAGATACTGCGATCCCAGAGTTTCTCGACACTTTGCACATCACAGAATCTTCATCCCAATCAACACTGAAAGGTGAATTAGTAGAACTATCTGCCACAATTTGCGTGCTTGAAGACAAAATAGTAAATTCAGGCGGCTTAGCATCTATTATGAATTCGTATTCTATGTAGATGCCAGGGTCATCTATGGAGAACAATACAAGTTTGTAATGTATTGAACTCCCCTCAATGGGGTCAAACATAGCGGTATATGTTTTAGTAAGGTAGTTATAACCAGGAAGCGGGCCGATATAAGGTAGTGTTGCGCCAGATGGTTCTATTGTATATGCTGAAAGATTAAAGTCGTCTGCGTAAGCTAGAGTCACAGCACCTTTAGTAATGCCGTTTTTAGATACACCCGTCAACTTACCTGTAGGCAAACCTTTTTCGTAGAAGATTGGCTCAAATTCAAAGTGCCTACCGAAAATATCATCGATGATGCAAGTGTATTTTCCGCCTGTCGTCAACACGTAAGAAAGGTTTGCTATGTTAACTGGTGTTCCAGCTGCGTCAGTAGTCAAATACACATATGTATTATCAGATAAAATTTTAGCGATCTTCAACGAGGTGAATGCAGTGTTTGTGTCGTTTTTATATATCCAAATCGACAGTTTATCATTTGAAGAAGAAAGAGATGTAGTATGCCATGACGGTTCTTTTCCCGCGACAATTACAACGAACTCAATTATATTATATGAGCGGTCATAGAGTGCTATTGAATAACGCCCAGCACCGAGGGTGGAATTGAGGGTTGGAATTGTATCGCCTTGCAGAAAGATACCGTAAAAGGATGAAGATGCGATATAGATACCAGCATAAGCAGTATCAACGTTGTCTAATAGCGATGTGATGGTAAAGCTTGTTACATAAAACTCGTAATTGTTGTTGATAATCACGGTATCGGTAAGATTAAGAGTTTGACTTGGAGATTGACCATATTCAATATCAGCGGTGATGGAAGGTGCAGAGAAGTCCAGGAACAGCAAAGCCTCATCCATATTTCCGCACAGATCGAATTCTCTAAAAATGTAATACCCTTCATAGCAGTTTGAAGCTGTTTGCAACGCTTCCAAGAAAGATTTTCCGTAAGAGATAGAGATATCTCGTGGTTCTACTAAACCAACAGAATTAGCGACATATGTCAAGGTTATAGATTTATTAACAGGTGACGCGTATTTTGTAGGAGTAAATGTTGTTCTAGCCGAGTATAAGGACAGATCTGAATACTGCGACAAAAAGTCGGGCAAAGACGCATCGTTTGCCGTCAGTGAAGTATACCCCAACGGTGTAGGTGAGTATATGTTTCTAGCCTCTTTAGAAAAGAAAGACTGACGACTAGAGACATAGCGCGATGCGTAATGGTAAACAGCGGCATCTAGAGCGACTTCATCTTCATAAGTAATTATTACATTCTGATTTGAAGTCGAAGGATAAGAAAACTTTCCATTTTCCGTAGTCGTCACGCGATAAGATTTTTCCATCGCGCAAGCAAACGTCTCAGCCTCAGAAAAAGTGGCAAAACTGTATGAGCCAGCAATGTTTGCTTTTGTGCTAACACCAAAAATGTTATAGGGGAGTGTAACATTATACCAAGTGCTCTGTTTAAAAGAGTCTATTATTGTAGTTAAATTCTTAAAATCATAAGTGACTGTGAGCACCACCGTTGCGATCTCAGAGCTTCTTCCGAATGCGTCTACTACATAGACAGAATACTTTCCTTCATTGGCAATAGTACCATCAATTGTAAGAGAGCCATCAGTTGTCTCTAATATCGCCGTTTCATTTTTAGACAAGAAGATGGTGGCATATGGATTAGATTTAGAATAAGTAAAGGAAGTATTAGTATAGTTAATGTTATCTTGAATAGTAGATATTCCATCAATTTGATAACTAGGTGGTTGAAAGTCTAAATTAATTATTATTGGTTTGGACTGATAACCGTTAGAATCTAATGCATAGAAAGTCCAAACACCAGAATTTTCAGGAATACCTTTTATTGGAAACGGACAGTCATTCGTGCTTAGTGTAAAGCCTCCTGTTTCATAAAATATCTGTGACGCTGCGATATCGGACACCCTGATTTCGATGCTCCCGTAAGACGTGTCACCGTCCAGCAGTGTTAGACCCTTTCCAGCTAAATCGTATCCAGAAATGGACATAACAGGTGCCGTTAAGTCAATGACAAACACCTTAGCGGTAGTATTGCCAGCAGCATCGGTCACCTTTAGAGTGTTGGTGGATTCGCCGATAGCATTTGCGTCTAATTCGCGAACATCTTCAATATTTTGCTCATTTAAGAGAACCGTGAGCTCGGTCTCGTCAGTTATTTCAATATAAACAGTTTCGCCCTCAAGGTAATAACTATTTAAGTTAAATTGGGGCGCGGTTTTGTCCACTACTAGAGTAATTGCCGAATTATTTCCTGCTATATCGACAGAGGTGATATAGTATTCACGCTCATCTAGAACACCAGCACTCCAGGCACGAACAGAGGACAGTTCATAATCAAAATAGACGGAGTATGAATTAGCGTCAACAACATTCAAAGAGAATGTGTCCAGGGCGCTTAGATAGATTGTTTTCTCAAGTGTAGGCAGACTGTTTTTATAGGCATTAATTAATGGCGCGGTCAAATCAACAACAAAAGACACAGTTAGTATATTCCCAGCCTTGTCTTTGACAACCACTTTATTTGTGCCTTCTCTAAGTTCATCAGCGAGATATTCGCCAGCTTCGCACAACTCATCATTTAACGAAATGCTGTCTAGATTGGTGTCTTGTGGCACTAAAAGGACGGGGTCACCAGGTTTATAATAACTAGACAATGTAAGCGTAGGTGTTATTTTATCTACAAAGAAAAAGACACTAGACTCATTGCCCGCAAAATCGGTCACTGTAAATGTATGCTTCCCGTCAAAGAGGTCTTTGACGAGCAAAACTTGATTTATTATTTCTATGTCGTTGTGTAGCACTGCGGCGAGATTTGTCTCGGTTATATGAAAGTTTAAGGTGCTACCGTCTTTGAAATAAGAACCATCTGCTACAGCAATATCGTTATTCCTGATAGAGATAACAGGTGGTGTTTTATCTATGCAAAAGATCGCCTTCCTCGAATTTCCAGCACTATCGTAGACTGTAAAAGTATAAGATCCGTCATTGTAGTCGGATGTGATATAACTGATTTGAAAAGATGTCTCAAGATCGACTATGTTATCACATATAGAATCATTTAGATAGGCATAAGCAAAACTAGAGTCATAGAAATCAAATTTAATGATGTCGGATGAAGATAGATAAACTACCTCTGCGGTTGTAAGTATATTGTTTTTGTAAACATTTATAACTGGTTGAAGTTTGTCTACAATAAATGATATCCACGATGCATTTCCTGCAAGGTCGGTCGCTTCTACATCATATTCTCCATCTTCTAGAGCGCCGATGTCAATCGCTGAAGTCAAAGGGTTGCCGTTTAATACTACGCTAACACGAGTAGCGTCATCTGCGGCAACATAGATTGTGCCGTTTGCTAAGAACGAACCAGGGACAACGGCAGTTTTATTTTGTCGAGAAAGCGACAAGGCAGGGGCTACCGAGTCGACAACAATAGAAAATAGCACAGTGTTTTTCGCGCAATCTGCGATCTCGATAGTATACTCACCATCTTCAAGGAGATCAGAAGCTTTAAAATTTACAGGCAGTGATATTTTATTCCCTTTTCCAACTGTAATTGTAAAAGCATATTTATCATCTACGGTAAATGCTATGGTGTCGCTACCTGAATAATATATTTTTCCATTATCCGCGTGCGGTGCTTTGTTTGCAACAACTTCAGGGGATGTCTTGTCCACAATAAAAATTAAAGTTGAAATGTTACCAGCTCTGTCACAAACGGTGTAGGTGTTTTTATCTTCAAAAAGAGCGGAACCTTCCCAATTATGACTACCTGCAGTCAGTGGCATACCGTTAAGCGTCTGTGTGTCTAGGTTTTGATCGGCAGGAGTTATAATGATTTTGCTATTTGCTTTAAAATACAGCATGTCATCTACTTCTTGATATAAGTCGCTCGTGATGTCTATTTTCGGCGCAGTTTTGTCGATTGTAAATAAAAAACTTGATGCATTTCCTGCTTTGTCGACAACCGAAATAGTGTATTTGCCTTCTGGGTATTGTGATGCCTCAAACTTAGTATCCGAATAAATTGTTTCACTTGCTAAACTGCCCGCATCGATGTTGCTATCAGAAAAATAAATATTTAAGAAGTCATCAGCGTTTAAAAATTCACCAGTATTTGCCGTATATAAAGCATTCTTCTCTACAGAGAGGAGAGGTGCCGTTTTGTCGACAACGAATGAGATTGAAGAGCAGTGCCCAGCTTTATCATAGAAAGATAGCACATAATAACCCTCCGCAAGGTCTGTCGGTAGCGTTGAGTATGTTACTATTTTGCCATTAAGTGTTTTATGAGAAAGGTATGTTTCATCGCAATCTATATCAAAGGCGATCTGCATCGACAGATATATATCATCGACCTCGGTATACACAATATGCGAGTTAGTATTGGCACCTTGCAGAGTTGGCACAGGCGCAACATCGTCTATAATAAAACTCCCAGTACAAAAGTTACCTGCCAAATCGGTTAGTGTTATTGAATTGACACCAGCTTTGAGTTCAGATGCGAGCATCTCAAAACCTTCTATTTTGGAGCCGTCTGCCAATTTAATTGATGCCAAATTAGTTTCTTCTACAGCGATGATAATTGTTTCGCTAGACATATAATATATAGTTTTATCTTGTTCGTTCGCGGCTTTGTTAAAACTAAAAACAGGCAACGTCTTATCGATTATAAAAGTGAACTTGCTCTCATTTCCAGCGGCATCTATTAGCAAGCAGTCATGTATTCCCTCTGCGAGGGCATCTGTAAAAAGAGATAGACTGTTATTAGATATGGTATATACTTTATTATCAACCGAAAATACATATTTTGAAGACTCATAAAAAGAAAATGATAGTTGTGTTCCGCTTCCAAAGTGTGCGCCGTCTTCTTTTTTCTCCGAATTCACGATTAATTCAAGTGTTGGCATCACCTTGTCTACAAAGAAAGTAAATGATGTCGTGTTGCTTGCGCTGTCGGTGCATGTATACGTGTGTTCGCCGTCATTTAGTCCCGCCGCACTAAACGTAGTGTCATCGGTTTTTTCGCCATCTAATTTGCAGATGACGCTGGTGCGGTCCGTTGCTTCAAATGTCAGAGTGTCATTTGACTGCAAATACACACCCATCTCGGTGTTTGTTGAATCGTTTTTTATAACCTTAAGTGTTGGTGCAGTTTTATCTACTGTTATGCTAATAGTAGACGAGTTGCCAGCTTTGTCATATGCCACAAATGCGAGATCACCTTCACTTTGATTTGTTGCATTGATTACGAAATCAAAATCTTGCGCCGTTATATTTGATCGATTGTTTCCAAGTTTAATATAATCGGGTGTGGCATCACTAACAGTTATAGTAATTGTTTGATTGTTTAAGTACAATCCTGAATTGAGATCTCCGATGTTTCCGCTCGAAGACACTAGTGTTAGCACAGGTGCTATGGTGTCAATTATGACACTAGCAGAACTATTGTTTCCAGCCGAGTCTGAAATACTAAATACAAACTCACCATCACCACCTAGTTTTTCAGCTGACACGGTATAAGTATATTGATTCTCACTGTCCATGTTTAGCACTATTGCTTGTCCGTTCATGAGAGTATCATCATTTGAAATTAGAAGCCCTGTTACATGGAGCGTTGCGATTTCATCTGCTCTCAAGTAAATATATGTGCCTGCAACTATCCCCTCTTTATAAAACACAACACTAGGCGCGGCCGCACCATAGAAGAACATTTTACGCGTCTCATTACCTGCCATGTCGACAACAATAGCAGTATAGTATCCAAAAAGGTTTTCATCGGTAGTACACAGTTGATATGAACTATCAAAGGATAGACCGTTGAGATGGAATGAGCATGGACTAGCGTCAGCAATATTAAAAGATACACTCTCACCAGGTTGATAAAAATCTTTTAGAGAAAGAGTGGGCGCTAATGTGTCTACATAAAAGTCTACAGTAGACGAATTTCCCGCGCTATCTGTCGCTTTAAATGTGTGTTTGCCGTCTGTAAGCGTTGATGCTTTAACCGTCTTAGATAGCGTAGTCGTGGTGTCAAGCGTTAGCGTAAAGGGAGTTGATTCCATAATTGAGAGTTCAATGTCATCAGCTTCTGCAAAATAGATTTTATCAAGTGATAATTGAGGAGGGGCAAAATCTACATAAAATGATATGTCACTTGAATTGCCTGCTGCATCTGTTACAACAAACGAGTACGCACCATCAGTAAAATTGAGCGGGTCAACTAATACATTGATCCACTGCGACGATGTCAAAGTTTTTCCGTTCAGCACTACAGTGTAAGAATAGGTTTCTCTAACATTAAGAGTTAACTTATCCCCAGCCTTATAATAAAACCCATTAGTGAGCGACAAAGCAGGTGCTTCTAAATCTACAGTAAATGATATCGTGTGCGAATTCCCTGCCATGTCCGTTGCAATGAGATCATGCGTGCTACTTGTTAGGGTGCTCACAGGTATTGAGTAAGAAGCCGAAATAGCCGCACCATCTAATGTAAAAGTCCTGAGATTTTGCTCTGTCAGTGTTAGTGTAAGAATATCACTGGCACCGTATATAGATTTTTCTATCTCGATTTTTGGAGGTGTATAGTCTATTGTGAACGTTTTGGAAAGAGTGTTGCCAACTGAATCCGTTATAGTAATTTTGAAAGTGCCTTCTTCATAAAAGTAATTATCGGATGACCCAA
>JAITLB010000051.1 GCA_031278175.1 Christensenellaceae bacterium | reverse complement strand
AAAGGTAAGCAATTACCTGGTAAAATAGGCATAGGACATACGCGTTGGGCAACTCATGGCGCACCTACAGATGTTAATTCACATCCGTTTGCATCTCGTGATGGTAAATTTGTAGTGGTGCATAATGGTATAATAGAAAACTATGTTGAACTACGCGATCTTTTATCTAAAGAGTGCTTCAATTTTCTATCAGAGACGGACAGTGAAGTTGTCGCTTATTTGTTTGAATATTTATATAACGGCAATGTCTTGCAAACGCTGTTGAGAGTTGCAAATCATCTAGCAGGTGCTTTTGCGATCGCTTTAATTACGGTATATGATAGTGATGCCATATATGCAATAAGGAAGAGCAGTCCTCTAGTGCTAGGTTTTGCAGATTGTGAAAACTATATTTGCTCTGACATAAATAGCATAAAGCATTTCGCAACAAAAGTGTCAATTGTTGATGACATGCGCGTTGTGAGGTTAGATAAGAGATCTG
The DNA here is from genome assembly GCA_031278175.1 of Christensenellaceae bacterium. Classification (GTDB taxonomy): domain Bacteria; phylum Bacillota; class Clostridia; order Christensenellales; family DTU072; genus JAITLB01. The sequence goes on along the minus strand of JAITLB010000051.1, from coordinate 7,701 downwards.
CACATGTGTATGACTTTGATGGTGTGGAACATGCTATAAAAGCAAATAATGTAAAGTGCACAGACGATAGAAAAAGCGCGTGTGGGAGTCATATGCAGCATGAAATTAATGACATTCCTAATGCTTTAGACTACTCGCTTAAATGCTATACAAATAGTGAATCCATTGTTTTTAGCAACATTGAATTCTTTAAGAAAATAAACAAAATATATATCGCTGGGTGTGGTACTGCGTATCATGCTGGATGTATAGGTGGATACATAATACGAAAACTCGTATCTGGTGTTTGTGTAACAAGTGGTGTTGCTGGCGAATTGCGATATGATAGTCTGTATTTGGATGAAAGAACGCTTATTATTGCAATTTCACAAAGTGGTGAAACGGCTGACACTCTCTCATTTGTCAGGTTTGCACGGGAAAGAGGATGCAAGGTTTTGTCCTTTTGTAATACTCCAACTGCAACATTGGTATACGAAAGCAATTTTACAGTTTTAACTAATGCGGGCGATGAAATTGCAGTAGCATCCACTAAGGTGTATAATTGTCAGTTGTTGACGCTAATTTTATTTGCACTAGATTTGTCAAAGATTAGAGGAAATTTAAGTGACAAAAGTAGACAATTAATTTTAGACGCAATGTCTGATTTGCCAGAGATGACTTCAAGTGTTTTGCTCAAAAAACACGAGATAGCAAAGATAGCTTATGATCATTATTGCATCAAAAGTCTCATTTGCTTGGGAAAAGGACTTGATTATTATACGGCGCTTGAAGCTGCTCTTAAACTAAAAGAGACTAGTTATATAATTGCGGAAGCGCATGCAGCAAGTGAACTTAAACATGGATCGATTGCGCTTGTTGAAAACGGAATAATTGTTTTAGCTCTTGCGTGCGAGAAAGAATTATTACCTAAATTCAAAAATTCGCTATCAGAGGTCAAAGCGCGTGGTGCATCGATAATTACAATATCACCATTCAGTGAGGATAGAGAAATTAATTGCTTGAGCAGTCGCGTTGTTAGTATACCTGACACACATACAATACTCCGACCTATTTTAGCAATTATACCAGCACAAATATTAGTTTATTATATAGCAAAGTTTAAAGGTATTGATGTTGACAGACCAAGAAATCTTGCAAAGTCCGTCACTACCGAGTAAATGAAAAACAAACAAGGAATTATTAATCTATATTTGAATTGAGGTTCTAAATGAAAGAGACACCAGAACGAATATTGCATGTAATATACAAACTGTCACTTGACAATCAGCTGTTGAAGTCTGTATCTATTGGTAAGAAATTAGGACTTACAAGACCAGACGTATTCAGATCATTGAAGCTTTTAAAGAACTGTGGGTACGTCTATCAAAAGCCTTATGGGAAAATAGCACTTACAGAAAAGGGACGCGACAAAGCTGAAAAGATGCATCGAATACACAGAGGGCTAGTAGAATTTCTTTCTAAGATGGTTGGATTATCACCTGACGAGGCATCTGCTACCGCATATAGTGCTGAGCATATATTAAGTGAAAGTGCTATTGATAAAATAATAGAGCTATTGGTTAAATTCAATATGATAGATGATGTGACACAAAAGAAAACGGATCCGCTCAAATGATAGCTTGTGCGTTTTTTAGATCAGCAGTATTGTTATGTTTAGTAGCAATATGCCCAATTTAAAATTCGATTAAAGCAAATTCAATGCGCGTGGAAATATAAATTTATAGAACGTAAAGAGGATATTGATATAAATGGTTAATTTATATATCACTTCGGGACTTTGCATGTTTTTAGGGATGCTAGCAAGTTTCTTTAACAGTTTAAACAAGCAGATATTGCGTATAATTGTAAAAACAGTAGCATCTATAATGTTCTGTGTGACAGCTTTGATAGCTGTAGTAATAGCAAAAGAATATTCAATGTATGCAATCGGAGTGTTGGTAGCACTGCTTTTAGGATTAGTTGGTGATATCTTTTTATGCATAGACTGTCTTACTGAAGACAAGGGCAAACTGGCGATACAGGGATTTGGTGTACTACTATTTTTAGCTGGACACATATTTTATATAGCGATATTTATGAATGCCGCACCATTTCAGTTGTGGGCATTATCAATAGTGTTTGCCTTTCCTGTAATATTGGGTGTTGTTATAGCGACAGGGCTTTTAAAAATAAAAAGAGCAATGATATTGCCATGCATAATTTATTCTATTCTTCTAGGTCTTACTGTGGCTTCTGCTATAAGTTTGTATTTTACACAACGAAACACAGCGCATTTGTTGGTTGCGATCGCCAGCGTGCTATTTGCAATTTCCGACACATTTTTAATTGTTAGAGAATCAGAGAATATGACGACTAAGAACGTGAATAGGTTAATGTACATTGTATTATTCACTTATTATGCGGCACAATGTATGTTTGCAATAACTATCGCGATCCAGTAGAAGTTGACTCCTTGCGCCAGCACGCTTAAAGGTAACTTCTGCGTGCTAACGCAATTAGAAAGAACAAAGATTCTTATTTATTTGCTAATACAATAGTTTGTGTTTCGCGAGCGATCATCAACTCTTCATTTGTTGGAATAACAACAACTTTTATTTTAGAAGCACTAGTGTGCAATTCTCCAAATTGTCCACGAGTGTTTTTGTTTTTCACTGAATCAATTTCAACGCCGATGCATTCTAAGCCTTCGGTAATTTTTTGTCTGGCATACCAGGCATTTTCACCTATTCCGCCAGTGAATACTATACAATCCAATCCGTTCATTGCAACGAAATATGAACCTATATATTTTCTTATTCTATATGCGAACATGTCAATAGCGAGAACAGCTCTTTCATCACCAGCTTCAACGGCTTTTGCTGTCAAATCACGGAAATCGCTTACACCTGCTATGCCGAGAAATCCACTTTTCTTGTTTAAATAATCAACCACTTCATCAGCAGAAATGTTTTTACGCTTAGCCATATATGAAACCACTGCAGGATCACAATCTCCACTACGGGTTCCCATTATCATGCCTTCTAGCGGAGTAAGCCCCATAGATGTGTCAACGCATTTTCCGTCTACAACGGCAGCTAGTGAGCTTCCATTCCCTAGGTGACAGACAATTATTTTAGAGTTGGGTATATTTAAATATTTAACAGCTTCACTTGAAACATATTTATGCGATGTGCCATGAAATCCGTAGCGACGGATTTTATACTGCTCATAGTCTTCGTAATTGATAGCGTACATATATGCATATTGTGGCATTGTTGAGTGAAACACAGTATCAAACACGGCAACATTTGGTACACCAGGAAGAACAGATATACAACTTTCAATGCAACCTAGATTTGCATACTGATGTAGGGGTCCTAAGACGGCATTCTCATAGCATGTCGCCATTACGGTATCGTTTATTAAAACGCTGTTTTTATAGTTCTCAGCACCATGCAAAACGCGATGACCTATTGCTGCTACTTCAGTTATGCTACTTAAAAATCCAGTGTCTTTGTCAGTAATAGCTGCAATAACCGCCTTGAATGCGGCTGTGTGGTTTGGTAGAGAAAGTGTAAGTGTCGTTTTATTGCCAGCTACTGTTTGTGTCAACAATGCATTAGTAGAACCTATACGTTCCGCTATACCAGATCCGAGCGAAATCTCATTTTGCATATCTATCACTTGATATTTTAGTGATGAACTGCCAGCATTAATTATTAATATTTTCATTTGTTCCTTTATTATCTTAGTCTACAGGCATTTGTCTGTATTAAAGCGATATTTTGATATTTGTTTGCAACTTCAACAAAGGTTAATATAATTTGTTTTGTCTTTCCCTAGTTGTAGCGTGCTATTAATTTAGAAAAGTATACAGCATTTTTCAAATCATATCAATAAGAAAAGAGTGATTTTTAAAGTGTCTGCATAATTCGTTGCAATTGCTATATAGTTAGTTTGCACTAGCAAATAGCAATTTGGCAACTAGTAGTGAGCATTGTGTGATTTGATGTGATATAGATGTACTTATACACTAAGCAAGCAACTGCGTTTTTTAACAAGATGGGTTGCCCCTGCAATTGAGAGTTTGCTTAAATGCCCATGTAATTTTAAGCACCTAATGCTTAAAGCGATAGGCTTTGTGATTATTCTGCTTGAAGTGTAGTAATTGCGACAACGCTTACAACATCGCTAGCAGTGCATCCACGAGACAAATCATTTACAGGTGCTGCTAGTCCTTGACAAATGGGACCTACAGCCTCAACCCCGCCAAATCTTTGCACAAGTTTATATCCAATATTTCCAGATTGCAGGTCGGGGAAAACTAATACATCAGCTTTGCCCGCAACAGGACTTCCAGGTGCTTTTAACCTGCCCACTTCTGGGACTATTGCGGCGTCAAGTTGAAGTTCGCCATCAAATACAAAATTAGGTTTAATATCCTTTAGCATATTGACGGTTGTTTTTACCTTGTCTACCAATTCATGCTTAGCGCTGCCTGCTGTTGAGAAAGATAGAAGTGCTACTTTAGGGTCGGAAATGTTTGCTATGTTTCGTGCGCTATCCGCTGCTGAAATTGCTATATCCGCTAATTGTTCGGGTGTTGGATTTGGCAAAACGGCGCAGTCACTAAATATCATTACACCATTAGTACCATATTTGCTATCATCGGGCAATGCCATAACAAAACAACTAGAGACGGTTTTAATGCCTTTCTTGCCTTTTATTATTTGTAGAGCAGGGCGTAGTACATCGCCAGTTGCATTTATAGATCCTGCAACCATGCCGTCGGAATCGCCTGCTTTGATCATCAAGCACCCAAAATATAAAGGATTTAATGCTAGCTTGCTAGCTTCTTCATAAGTAAGTCCTTTATCCTTGCGCAATGAATATAACAAGTCCGTATACTGCGTAAGTTTATTCGACTCGGATGGATTTATTATTTCAATTCCTGACAATTCTGTCAAACCAGCCTTATTAGCTTTAGAAATTATCGCATCTCTGTTCCCTAGTAAAGTTATTTGCGCAATGCGCTCTTTGTTAATAATATAAGCGGCTTCAATAATTCTAGGTTCCTCACCTTCGGCTAAAACAACACGCTTAAATCGCGATTTAGCCAGCGAAATTACTGATTCCATAAATTTAGACATAAAGCCTCCAAAATTCACTATTGATTTTTTTCCAATAATATAATATAATGATATGATATATTACGGTAGCAAAACGACCGCACTTGAGTGTTTTGCGCACGAATTATTGTTTTGTGCTCAAAACCGAGAGTAATATTACTCTTTTTTGTTGAGAAAATCAAGCGTTATGCATTATTAAAATGCAATCAACAAATAGCATTGTCAGAAAACATTTGCTAATTACGTTGAGCTTGAAGAAAAAAGTAATTGTGCTATGTTTATAGTGGTGTGTAGAAAAGAGCATTGTGATATAGAGGATGATGTTGCTATGAGAACAACAGCGATAATATGTGAATATAATCCGATGACAAACGGTCACGTTAAGCACTTGAACGCTGCAAGGGAACAAACAGGTTGCGACACAATTCTGTGCGTTATGAGCGGTAGTTTTGTTCAACGCGGTGATGCAGCAATAGCTGATAAATATATACGTGCATCAGTAGCAGTCCGCGCGGGTGCGGATATTGTAATTGAATTGCCAACCGTATATGCCATATCCCCAGCTGATAATTTTGCCTATGGTGCAATAAAAACAATAGCTGAATTTCCAGATGTTGAATATATTAGTTTTGGAAGTGAATGTGGTGATATCAATTTGCTTACAAAAATCGCTACATTGTTGTCTGATGAACCACAAGAAATAAAAGTGCAAATTCAAAAGGGACTTAGAGATGGTTATTCATTTCCTAAAGCGCGCGCATTAGCATGTGCTGCGTATATAGATTCACATCCCGAGTGTGCTGAATTGACGGGGATATTGGATAAACCTAATAACGTATTAGGTATTGCATATATCAATGCTATTAGTAAACTCGGTTTGAATGTTAAAATACATACCATAAAGAGAGAAAGTAGTGAAACATATAACTCTGACGATATTACATGCGAATACCCATCGTCATCGGCAATACGTAGTGCTGTAAGGCGTGGTGAAATAGAAAAAATTCGCCAATATGTGCCTAATGATGTGTACGCATATATTTTACAGATGAGATCAGGTGAAGATGCACTAGGCGACATTGTATTATACAAACTTAAGTCAGTATCAGGTTATGATCTAGCAAATTATTATGATGTCAGTGGCGGAATCAACAATAGATTAAAATTATCTGCTGACTCTGCTACAAGTCTTGATCAATTACTCGAAGCGGCAAAAACCAAGAATTACACGATGGCGAGGTTAAAAAGAATTTGTTTGTATGCCTTGTTTGATATAACACAGCAAACGTACAACGATGCTGTTGCCTGCCCGCCATATATTCACATACTAGCACTTAAAGAATCGAGAAAAGATATATTGTCGGCATTATCTGTTTCGTGTCGCAATGTTTTAACACGATTTAGCGATGTAAATCGTGTAGACAAGTCGTTGAGGTTTCTAATTAAACTTGATTTTACGGCGCAAGGCACGCTAAGTATAATTAATCGCTCAAACTATTATAACAAGAAAATGTTGCTTATATAACGCAATATATGAGCAAAGAAAGGGCTTTAAATGCTTGTCTGCAGGCTGAATAGTTAAACAACATTCAATACTGGAGAATGCGAATAGGATGAGTTATTTAAATTTGTTAATTGGGTAGTGAAAAAAGAGTTTTGTGTAATATTAAAAAGTGGCGAACAAGTAAGGCAATCGGATACACCTAGTGCGTTGTTTTCAGTTTCCGCTGTAAAAGGTTCTAAGCTAAAAACAACTGTCTGACACTGTGAGTATCAAACATAATACGATGTTCATAATTAAAGTTTGCAAATGGAGGTTGCATTGAAAACTACAAGTTTTATTTTGATTATCGTAATATTATGTGTTGGCTATTTATTGTTTACCGCTTGCGTTCAACCAGATAAACATTTTTCTACGAAACAGATGAAATCAAAATGACAACTGTGGATTTTGATGGTCCCATACATCCAATTGGGGTATAGACTGGATTTATGTACCATTCTTTCACGGTGGCAATTTGCCAAAAGAGTTGTAGATGCCGAAGGTGAAAACTTAGATGATGTAACTATCAGCGTTGTTTCAACCTAAATTCCCGCAGTGTATGCGCACGCTGATAACAATGTCCGTTTTTAATACTGCGAACATTATTACTAGTTCCAAATAAATCTAATATTTTGTCATATATTAGGAAAGATATAAATTTTTTCTTTCCGTTAGATGCTTTTTAAATTTGTATATTATGCGCATCAAACAAATTCGCTGTTTACGTACGAACCATACTCCTCTTAAATGTAAAATATTAGATTTATTCGGAATTAATAATAATGTTAACAGTTTTTAAAATTTTACGTTGCCATCGACCTGCGCACAACTGCGGGAATTTAGGTTTCAATGGTTATCAGTCTTACTTGGGCTTACCCAGCACATCCTAATTTATATGTCTCGCTGATTACACTAACTATTAAACCAACATCAGTTTTCGATGCTTCAATACTCCAGAGAGATATAACTGGTTTGGTGTTTGAAGGTGATGCACCTAGCAGTTATGGAACTCGCGAGGCATTGTCACTTAATATAAGGTTACACACAATT
>JAITLB010000044.1 GCA_031278175.1 Christensenellaceae bacterium | reverse complement strand
CTCCTACACTCTTTCCCTACACGACGCTCTTCCGATCTCTGTGGCGCGGATTTGACTAGTAATGGGTATATGCTCGAATAAATTTTCTCTACTGTTTCAGGATTATTCATAGCATAAAGATGTATGCCATCGACATTCAAAGCTAATAGTTGTGTTATTTCATTAATTGCGTAATTAACACCAGCACATCGCATTGCGTCTTTGTCAGATTCAAATCTTCTAATTAACCGTTTTAAATCATTTGGAATTATCGCACCGCTTAATTTAGTCATTCTTAGAATCTGTTTTGCTGATGTCACTGGCATAATTCCAGCTTCAACAGGGACTTTTATATTGCGCTTTGCCATGCCATCTAAGAGCTTTTCAAAACTTGAAACTTTGAAAAATAATTGAGATATAAAATGGGTGACACCAGCATCAGCTTTCATTTTCAACACATCGTAATCATGTTCTATATTAGGACTCTCTAGATGCTTTTCAGGATAACAAGCAGCGCAAACTTTAAAACCGCCACGAATACCAATATGAGCAATTAAGTCAGTTGCATACTTAAAATCTGTTGGTGTAGCTGGGTTGTCACCTCGCAATGCCAAAATATTGCATACACCATTTTCTTTTAATCTATCTAGCGCATCGTCAATATTTGAAGTTGTGGAACCAGCACAAGTCAAATGTGCTACCGTCTCAATGCCAAATTTATTTTTAATGTCTGTGGCTATATCAATTGTAGCACGGTTGGTACTACCACCAGCACCATATGTGACACTTATATAATCTGGCATTACAGCTCTGAAACGCCCCATCGCTGAATATATAGATATCATTCCAGCCGAATCCTTAGGCGGAAACAACTCAAGAGAAAATAGCGTTTTGTTGGTTTTAAAATCAATCATGTTGCTTTTGTTAGATCTAGTGTGCTCAGTTTAATTTATAAATATCTAATGTTGTTTAACTTGTCCTATTTAACCCTAAACTTAAGACTAAATGTCTCATGCAAATTGCTTGAAAACATAAAATTTGAGACAAAAAGCAATATAAGTCTATGCTACAACTTAGTCTACTGCATATCAAATTTGTATAATTCGATACACTACTAAATTAAATATCAACTGGCAACTTTTTAATATTCGATCTAAATTTATCCTTCTATATTTTTAATGGTAAAGCCAGCATCAACTATGGCTTGCTTGATCTCATCATCAGAAACTTGAGAGTTGCGCTTAATATTAACCTTAGCAATGCCCTTTTTTAGATCAACTTTAGCTTTTACACCAGTTATCGCATCTAAAGCTTTTATAACACTTGCTTTGCAATGCTCACAACTCATACCTTCAATGCTTACTACCTTTTTCATGATAACTCCGTTTAACAATCACGCATTTATAATCTAACTAAACTAGTGTAATAATTGACCATGGTCTATACAATCAGTTAGTAGATTGCATATGGATTGTCTACTACAACATAATATAATTAAACTTGCTTTTTGTCAAATAAAAAACAATTAATGAGATCATTTATGTTTTCTCCGCTATGACAATAATCCGCCCTTAGGGATATAAACTGTAATTTCAACTTCAGATTCGCGTTGTGAATTTGCATATAATTTGTTTCCACCAGTCTTTAATACTTAGCAAACAGGGAATAACAAACTCAAGAAAAAGAAATTAATTAAGTGAGTTTTAAGCGTGTCGCACTTCCATAGCAGTTGCAAGTGTTAGCGCCGTGTAAGAGTAATATTTGTCACTATTCGCCTCGCGTTGAGTAAATCTTTGTTAGGAAGATTTTCTAAGTGTAGAACTTCAATTTATACATCCAAAAGTCAAGTCCCAACCCAGTTTGACTAGTGAAATAGGAATGCACATAACTTTTAGTGTTTATGTTTATGTTTATTAATTTAAAATCTTGGGAACTGCTTGGATTTGACAAAACATACGAGTTGCAGTATATCACGGATCCCCTGCTTGCCTTGTCGCTCTTTCTTGTATTGATTGCAATACAACAAAGAGCGACAAGGCAAGTTAAGTTTCTGCTTTTGGGCAAAACTGACATTTTCAGTTTTGCTTCAAATTAATATAATATTTGTCACCTACAACTAAATATTTTACTGTATAATCTCTTAATCCTCAGTAGATATAATATAAATTACTAGCTCATCTGTAAAATAGATCCTAAGCTCATAATCACTATTCCGCAAAGCATTTGATACTGCTGTATTTATTTGATCGCGGAACTCTACTCCAACTTCAAATTCAATAGCTAATTTGCTAAAATCATCCGCATTTTCAATTGAAGAAAGAATGTAACCGCTTACTTTGTCAATTTCACTTTGGTCAATCTCATATTTAATAACTAAATCGTTGGTTTGATAACTATAATCAAATTCCAATGTATAGCGAGTATCCGATATTGGCGGCACAACTGATTGAGCTTGATGATCTTGACTAAAATCGCTTGCACTTCTCAATAAATAATTGTGTGTTTGTACTTCATATTCACTCTCGTCAATTGTGATTTTAAAATTTCCCCATGTTGCATCTACTAAATACCAGAACTCACCTATCAAAACTGCGTTCCAAGCGTGTTGTTGTTCATGCGATTCGCCCGTAATCTTTTTTGACGCGATCCCTTCCATTGATGCTAGTATAGCAAATGCCTTAGCTATACCATCACAAACACCTTTATTCAAAAGCAGTGGTCCATATGCACTAAATCCAGTATAATTGCCTAGTCCCTGTGATTGACCTTCTTTTATTAGCTCAAGCAAAGGATACTCATATGTCACTGTTAGTGTAAGATAATCATATATCTTGTGGATTTTGTCTGCTTCACTATCTGAACTACTCACATTTTCTAACAACCAGGTTCTTACTATAGTATATATAGCACTAGCATGACTGCCTTGAATACAATTGGGGTTATATCCATTTACGAGCGCAAAATATAGTTGATCGGCTGTAGCAACTTCAATTGTTTTTTCAATCTCATCCACAGGAAGAGTAAGTCGCTCTGACGTTTTTGCATGCAAAACACCTGGTATTTCAGCAGGCAACTCGCCCGATGTAGACATACTATCCTCACTACTCAAGTCGTCAGCAAATGCAAAATAGTATGTGATTTCATGATGATTATTTGCACTCACATTAACAGCGTAACTTATTTGAATGGATTCGGCGCAAGCATTAAGCATGGAAAATAGTAACTTGCGTGCGTTATCTTCACCATCATCTTCGACGGATTGAATATCAGCAGGGAAAATATTTGCAATATCATCATAATCAAAAGGGATATATAATTTCAGTTCATAACCATTCCTCTCACCAAAATCAATATTTGCGTCTGTTATGTACTCATCGGGGCGGAAAATTGCTAAATAATTGAACAGATCACCGAATTCCTCGATATCGGCAATATAGTTATTAATTCCTATATCGTTATCCATAAAATACTCATTATCTATATCATCAAATTCCGATGTGTAAGCAACAAAGTCACTCCAAACGCTAGATTCATCCTCAACTCTTACTCTAAACTTGATAGTATCACCATCAAGTGTTGAAAGAAAATCAGACGAGAGAGTGAAATAATTAGTGCCCACAATCACGGAACCCGATGGATTCAACAAAGTAGTAATATTTGTAGATACTTCATCCACGTCTGTCCACATTTCAAAACGATATTCATCGCCTAATCCTGTATTATTCCATTTAACTATTACATCATAACCAGTATCGCTCTCACTTTCTACTCCGCCGTCTAGATAAATTCTGTATATAGATGACTGCTCATCGGGTTGCTCATAAATGTTTTCACTCTTTATTGTGAACCGCTGTTTTGTGCTAATTAATACCATGTTATAAACGACAGTTTGACAGTCAATGTAGTAATTTGTTTTTGCATCCACCGTGAAAGCAAATGTTGAAGTGTATTTTATATATTCCATGTCACCATCATCATTAGACTGACTAGAATTTTGTTTTACTACTGCAATAGTCTTCTCTTCTATTTTTTCTTCGCCTGATTCGGTTTCGCGGTAGAGAATCCAGTGGAACTTATCTGGAACATACATGGCATCGCCTAGTATGCTAATTATTGCTATTATATTCACGGAATCGCCAATAGTTATCGTTTCATTAGCCGGTGGAGTTTCTAATGTAAACGTTGCTAATTGGTTTTGTATCTTTACAACTTTTGATCTCTGAACAGTCTCCTCTTTAACAGTAATTTTTGCAATTATTGTGTTATCACCTACACTTAAGTAACTTTTAATAAATGCACTAGTAATTTGAAGAGTAGCACCAGTAGCATTCGCTAGTGTTTGTGTTCCGACTACCCACTCTATTGTTGCATCTGGCAAATCAGATCCGACCAATTTAAGATCGTATGGCACAATTGCAACATCCTCGCTCCAATACAATTTAATAGGTTCGCTGTCATTTGCATTTTCAAAATCAACATCTAAGGATGTCTTAATGACAATCGACTTAGATATCGCTAAATTATCCTTACTTTTAATAATCAAACGGATTTCAGTGTCGGCTGGAATTGGTGCTATAGCTAATATTTTATCATCTTCTAGTAGCACATAATTATCAACATTTTCGCCTTCTAAAGAAAACACCACTCGAGTGTCCGAGGCATTGCTAGGCAAAATATTACATTCGATTGTAGTAGACTGATTGATATTTAAAACCAACTCTGAATTTGAGGTAATCTCTGTCACTGGTACATACACAAGCTCTGAACAGGCACTTGCTAGATCACTTTCTAATGCCTCAGACAATCCTTTTTGCGCGCTTGTGACATTCGCGTCAGCTGCAAAATCTGAGTAATCGTATGTGATAGTGCTGACTACTACATTTGAATTTTCTCCCTCAAAGACTTTAACTACTTCTGTCATCGATGTTTTCTCAGCGTCAAGGGTTATTGTAGTACTAGTAAAACCTAGTCCTTCAATTTCGGTTCTTGTACTTGTAGCAACAAATTTGTAAGTGCCCGATATCCTATTATATTGAGATGTCAATGTTGGAATCTTAGGCGATCTATCAAAATTAGCTATATCAATTTCATAGTTTCCAGCCGATATCACATTAATGTCACCATCTAATTCTAAATTGCTATCATACGTTGCCCAATAAAATCCGTCACCATAATGGCGATATACGATAGTAGGAGATGTATCATATTTAACGGTATAATTATCACCAAATTTATACACAACGCTAGTTGTTGTAGTAGCATTTGTATGACTAGCGGACGCTTTAAGCGTAAAACTCATACTACTATTAATTGTTCCGATAGAACTCTCAAGTATTACAGTATAACCATCTTCACCTGGATCTTCGTCATCTGGATCTGGTATTATGAAATTAACACATCCGAATAAAATAAAAATAAGTATGGCAAAACATACTATTAAAGGTAAAAACAATTTGACTTTGCGCCCTGTTTCCATTTAAAACCGTCCTTTGGTTATATTGAGTGCGACCACCTTAATAATGATAACTGAATCACTTAATGTTAATGAAACAATGCTCACAATTGAAATTTGGAAAAGAATAATGCAGACGAACGCCTCACTGCAATAGTATAATAAAAAATTGCATCTATGTCAATATATTTGTTTTATTCAAATCATATTTTTACAATATCGACTCTATTAGCACGCAAATAGTTGCTTAAGGCAATTTTATATTACAAACTTAAATTAATAAGAGCTTAAACGGCATTTCAATTTTTAACTATATCTAGTCCCATCGCATTATATATATTCCCAGAAAATGCGCATTTGGTCTAGCACCTGTGTTTGCCTACTCGCCACCATCGGACTAATCAGCACATAACAGATGCGTTCCTTTATATTTGCGCTATAGACTATCTTATCTAAATATCATGAGCATCATTTGCAGTGGTTAATAATTACCAGAGACATTCTATCTAGAGCACGTTAAGATTTAACATTAACTAAAATCTAATCAAATTACAGCTTGCCTCAATAAATATTATTAGACTCAGAGGCACGTAGCATATTATATGATATACGTAAGAGTCTTATTTGCGTTCTGTTTTTTAGTGATGCCATTATTAAAATTTACTTTTACAAAAATTAAGAGTCAAAATGCCACACTTAAAAGTTCATTTTCTCTACTAGCAATTTAAGTTGAAAGAAAAAAT
>JAITLB010000272.1 GCA_031278175.1 Christensenellaceae bacterium | reverse complement strand
TAATTAAATCCCCAACCAACGAAGTAGTACCCTGCGTTAGGAATTACGCGAGCAAGAGGGGTATTGGACCCAGTACCTGTATCAAGTTTTCCTTCCATATCAACAACATATACTGGACTACTAGTAGCTCCGTTGTTAACATTATACATTACGCTTTGATCAAAAGTGCCACCTCCTGAAATTGCAAATTGAACGTCCGGTATATTGTACTTTACGTAGATATAAAATTCGGGCAACTCATTAGTAGTATTGATAAAAGGCACAGCACCATCCCAGAGAGCTGCTACTCCTGTACCAGATTCTATCTTTAAACTGCATTGTATTGAAGTGGTCTTTGTGATGTTACCACTAGCATCCTTTGCATTAGCGGGTACTTTGTACCATGCAGCTGCTGGATCTGATGGATTAAAATCAAAACTAAAAGAAGTAGCACTTACGTTACCAGCGCTAGAAGCACCCACCTCTTGCTTGGTCGTTTCCTTACCTGTATCGTTATTTTGCGGGCTTGTTAGTGAGACTTTCAAACCTTGATATGAGTTGAATGAGGGTTGGGTGGTCTGATTTGTGCGATTGGAAGATGCCTTGGCTTTTGCACCTATTCCTATGGAAACTCTGCCTGAGTTAACTGCTGCTGCAAAATTATCAGCGAATTTAATGTTAAGTACATATGTGACAGTATACCAAATAGCAGGATCATATCCAACAAATGCATTACAAGAAGCACCAGTTTCAACTCTCACTTGGTTGTTACCAAAATAGTTTTGGGCAGCAGTTGCTGTATAAGCACTTATGAAAGAAACGTCGTTTACTGTAAACTCTGTATTTGTTTTCATTGTAGTCTTATTTGTTGAAACAGAATAGTCGTTCAGATTGGACATAATATAGTCAAATTCTTGTGTTGAGTTTATTGTTAGGTTAGTCGTCGTAGCAACGACTACATAGTTCCAATTGTTATACACGGACACGGGTGATCCATCATTTGTCGTTCCTGTGCCTAGTATTGTTTCTGCTACATCCATTAAAGCAGGTTGAGATGAACTATTAACGGACAGTGCTGTTAGCGATACAACAAGAATAACACCGAGTGTTATAAACAAAAATAGAAATAATGAAGATTTTGAAAGTTTAATGTTCATAACATCACCTCACGACAATTGCTACTTGAATTCAGCCAATATGACTGAATCGAGCATATATTTGAGTTTATAGTTGCGCTAATACCCTGCAAATAAAAGCAAGGTCAAACGCGACAAAGAGTGAGATCTAGTGGTCTTAAAAGTTGTGATCTCAGCGCTGAATTTGATATAACTCAACGCTATATTATAACATAATTGCGCACAAAAAACAATATCCGATTGACATTCTTTTAAAGTATGCGCGAGATTTTGCAGTATGTAGTGGATGCCTTTGAATATATGCTTAATAACGATTTAAGATTGAGTCGCGACTCTTAAAATGAGACATATCTCTTATATTTCTCCTTGCGCCTTAGGAAAGCGATCATTGAAACAATTAAAATTTAATTCTCAATTACTGCTTTAATTAGCATTGCTAGTTGTGCATTTACTAAACAACAATTTAGACACGAAATTGCAACTACTATATAACATATTTGACTTGTTAAGCTATAAATGTGATAATTATATAGTTAAAATAATTTTCAATTTTAATATAGTTTCAAATTTTTGCAAAGTTGCATGCTTGTAAGCATTAAATGCCTAATTAGAGCTTAAAGAGAAATTATATTGATGCTCTAAGTATTTGGAGACAATTGAATATTATATAAAACTTAATGCAGGAGACAGGTAATGCCATGAAAAGAATTGAAATATTTGATAGCACTTTGCGCGATGGTGCTCAAAGCGAAAGCGTTTCATTCTCAGTTCAAGATAAGCTTTCCATAGTAAAAGCGCTAGACGAGTTTGGAGTCGATTATATTGAGGCCGGAAACCCTGCATCTAATCCCAAAGACATGCAATTTTTCAAGGAAATAAAAAGCATTGGCACTAATTGCTCTAAAATTTGCGCTTTTGGAAGCACTAGGCGCAAAGGTGTATTAGTAGATGAAGACGATGGTTGTCTATCGTTACTTGTAGCGGGTACTGAAGTTGTATCGGTATTTGGCAAAGCGTCACTTTTCCAAGTTGAGAAAATACTAAATGCGACAGGTGAAGAAAACCTCAATATGATTTCTGACACCATCCGATATTTCAAGCGCATGAACCGCGAAGTAATTTTTGACGCTGAACATTATTTTGATGGGTATGTAGCCAACCCATCATATTCACTTCAAGTGCTAAAAACAGCACTTGAAGCGGGTGCGGATGTTATCGTATTATGCGACACTAATGGTGGTATCATGCCATATGAGATTGAAGCTACTGTAGATGTTGTCGCTAAAAAATTCAAGACGGCACGCATTGGTATTCACTGTCACAATGACACGGGATGCGCTGTAGCAAACTCAATAATGGCAGTAAAACACGGTGCTTGTCACGTGCAAGGCACATTTGTAGGTGTCGGCGAGCGATGTGGAAATGCAGATTTAGCCACAGTTATTCCTAATTTAGTTCTAAAAGCTGGGTATAGGTCTAATATTCAGGATATGTCAAAATTGACTGATACGGTGAGGCGCGTTTATGATATTGCAAATTTGATCCCATCATCGAACAGACCATATACTGGTATAAGCGCGTTTGCACATAAAGGTGGCATGCATATTGATGGTGTCGATAAATGTCCAGGATCATTTGAGCATGTAGTGCCCGAATCAGTAGGAAACAGCCGACGCTACTTGATCAGCGAAATGAGTGGCAAAGGTGCTGTAATAAATAAATTGTCTAAAGTAGCACCTGAATTGACAAAAAGTTCACCTGAAACCGATCGAATTGTTAAAAAATTAAAAGACCTAGAATTTGATGGTTATCAATTTGAGTCAGCTGATGCTTCATTTGAATTGACAGTAATGGAATTACTAGGGCGATTTGAGCCAGCGTTCAATTTGCAAATGTATAGAACGAGCGGTGAATTTCCGTCACCTGATGGAGTGTCGCCAGCTTGGGCTGTCGTGAAGATTGAAGTTGGTGGGCGATCCGAAACGACAGCTTCGTTCGGAAATGGTCCTGTGAATGCTCTAGATTTGGCATTAAGAAATGGGTTATTGTCTTTCTATCCAGCTCTAGCTAATGTGCGACTGACTGATTATAAGGTTAGAGTATTAGCTGATGATTGCACTACAGGATCAAAAGTGCGAGTTTTGACCGAAAATACTGATGGTAAACGTGTGTGGAGTACGACTGGTGTATCCTCTGACATAATCGCTGCAAGTTGGAAAGCTTTAAGGGACGCAATAGAATATTATCTATTTACTGAACCGAATGCTAAGATCT
>JAITLB010000267.1 GCA_031278175.1 Christensenellaceae bacterium | reverse complement strand
CATTAAATGGATTCGGCAATATGCTTAGATTCGCATAACTACCTTTCGTTTCAGTGGACGTAAAAGCGTTTGATCCATCTGCAGATTCTATTATAGTCGCACGAATTGAGTAACTTATTAGTGGAATATAGACGCTAAATTCAAACACCTTTAGTGCTTCAGTGTTATCAGCAGCGTAAATAGAAATTCTGAAATTCTTGTTGGACACGGTAATTGTATCTTCAATTTTAATTGCAATACTACTTTCACTTATTATAATAGAACTAGCAATATTCTCAAAATTGCTACAATAAGTATAATTTATATTTCTCAAACTCGCGTTGAGAGGCAATACTGAATAATTAAATGTAATTGTATTACTAGGCAATATTAAATTGCTTTGCGGACCTTGCTGTATTACCGATAGACCAGTAACTTCAATTTTGCTTAACACAGTCACTATATATCTATGCTTTGTATCGTTGATTCTTGCTGTCACAATTATCTCGGTATTGTTATTAGTTGACTTATTAGTTGTTAATAACCAAATATTAGCATTAGATCGCTTAATTGTTGCTATATTTGATCCTGTCGATAATTCAGTGGTTACGGTACTACTATCTCCGCCGATCATTATTGGAAGCGTTTTGCCTCTTTCTACAACACTGTAATCAGAGGAAATTAAGGACATTGCAATGTTTAATGTATATTCAACAACTACATAACCATCCAATAACAAACAGATTGTTACCATATCTCCAATACTTGATGATGGACTAACAAAAAGCTCTCCACTTAAAGAATCCAGTGTTATACCTAATACATGTGACTTGAGTGCATATGAGATTGTTCCACTATTTGCATTGCTTGGAACTAATCCAACATCTAAAGCCAGAACCTGATTTTGATGTATTTGCTGGTTGTTTATTAAATTTCTAATTAATGCACCTGTCGCATCAATTTGAATATAAATGGTTACATCACTTGCACAAATGATAGTTCCTTTGTATGCATGGAAAATTACTGTCGGGTTTTCTGCTGTAATTCCAACATTGATCCTATATCTATATTGATTGTTAAATTTGTCAATTAACTCTATAAACGTGCTATTTGTAATTAATAAGTCTACATTCTTATCTGTTGCATAATCATTAGTTATCACCGTAATTGTAAATTCATCACCTTGCTTCAATCCAGTTACTTTATCAGATGAAATTTCAATATAAGTAATTGGATTAAAAATAGCTACTTCATAAATATCACTAACAATGCCATCAGCAGTACCTATAACAGACAACACCGCGTTGCTGGTATTAATTGGATCATTAACTAAGAGTTTTCCGCTCGTAGTAATAGTGGCATATTTATTGACAAGCAAGCCATCTGCAAAAGAATATGTAATAGTTTTATATGTAGCGTTACTGTTTGTGACAAATCCAATAAATTGTATACTCTCACCTGCAAGTATAGTATTAATTTCACTTGTAGTAGCAATTTTCACCGCTTGCACTGGTATCTTTTGAACTGTTAAGGTTATATTGTTACTCTTAACTCCATCAATTATAGCGAACACTGTTATAGTAGTATTAACAGGCACATTATCTTTAATTGTAAGAACACCAGTTAGTTTGTCAACGGTTACTCCATTTATTTGATCTTGTAGCATATATATGGGCGTAGCGTATGTAGCATGCATGTTTGTTGGACATGCCACTATCGTTACGCTCTCACCCTGCATCGGTTTATCGTTATCAGTTGTTATATCTATACTAACCACTGGGATAATCACATTTATTGCTATTTCACGCTCAATACTTCCAATTTTAACTTTTATCTTAAATTTTGCCATCGACTGGATTATATTTTTGCTTACTTCTAGAATACTACCTTCAATCGAAGCAAATATTGGATCAATGTTTTGAGCTTTGACATATTCATAATCGAATACTCCAACCGTAGCATTTATAGGACTCAGCTTTACGCTTAAATTGATCGTAGAGCCTTTCAAATTGCTGGATGTTATTCGTCCGCTATTATCAGCTGAATCTACAACATCAATATTTATTGTAAAGTCATCTAGTGGAACATAAATAGTAAATACTAGAATTTCTCTTATATCCTCGTATCCAGCAACATAAATCTCCACGGTAAATGTTTTGTTCATTACCTCCACATGATCGTTTATTGTAATTTTCCCAGTATTAACGTCAATTGTTGCGAGTTTTGAAAAATTAGCATCAGTGTTGTATCCAACAACTCTATTACTAGCGTTGAGTGGATATACAGTAGAGTGTATACGGATTTTATCTCCTAAATTAACACTCTGTGGATCATGATGGTCATGATTTACCAACAGGCTCGTTGTGGCTATATGCTCTACAATTTTAATATCGATGGCACTCTCTTGACCATTGATAATAGCCGTGACTGTAACTATAATGCCACCCATGGCATTGCTAGAAGCAGATAACAACCATTCATTGCCTTCAATAAACTCAATTGTGGAGTCACTACTTACGCTGACTTGAACATCATCATCTACATCGCCTGCATATATTTTTAGAGTTTTACCTTTCTCAACAACGTTATACTCAGCTCTTAACAGCGAACTTGCTACTTTGAGCATATAAATTGGACTATCTATTCCATCAACCATCGCAAATAGACTAAAATTATAATCAATAGCTGCCATGCCATCGATTATTAACACACCATTACTTAACGCAATATGATTTGTGTCACTTATCAAGGTGTATGTAACCGCATTATATGTAGCATTACTAGGTTTGAATATCGCATTTAATATAATCTTTTCATTTTGATGAACAAGCATACCATTAGATATGTTGACTATTCCAACACTCTCAACTGCAATATATATTAAGATATCTAAATCGCATTTACTTACAATTCCATCCTTACTGCCTCTAATTTTTAGCGTCGGATTTAAATCGGTTATAAAAGAATTCACGCGATATTTTACATAATTTGATTGTATATTAGTTTCAACCAGACTTACATAATCTGCACCTGCAAGAAGCACAATATTTACGTCAGTATTACTAGCGTTATCATTTACTGTGTAATATATAGTGAACTCGTCACCAGGCGCAACTGTCAACATTGATGAAACTAACTCGATATATGTTACACTATTAAATATTTCAATCTCGTAATAATTACTGCAAACATCATCAGCAATTCCTATCACTACTACTTTAGCACTGCCTATGGGGATATAGTCGTTAATTTTTAATCTACCATCCGCCGTTATGCTTGCATATTCATTGCCACTAAAGATCTTATATGCTATATTGCCGTAAGTCGCATTTAAGGGTAAAACATGCCCAATAAACTCAACATATTCGCCAGCATTGACAACCTTAACACCACTGGCATCTATACTAATGCTTTGCACAGGAATTTTTTGCACTGTAACTGTAATAGATTCGCTCTCTACACCATCGACAATTGCATATACGCTAAATTTAGTACCCACAGCAACACTTTGACTAATTGAGACACTACCCGTTAGGTTATCAAGCTCAATTCCAGTTATATTCTCTTTCAAATAATAAGTGCCGTTTGAATAAGTGGAATGCAATGGCAATACGTTTGTAGAAAATTCGATGTTAGTGCCTTGCATAGGTGCAATACTCGTAGTTGATAACATAACCTTTTCAACTGGAATTATAATATTAAAAGTAGTTTGACTTACGATTGCACCTATTGTAGCGTTAACAATAAAACTTGCATTAGATATTTGAATGTTCGATTTTATACTCAAAATATCACCACTTATTATCGCATAATCTGGGTCTATCGGATCAAATTTTAAATACTCATAGTAAATATTTTCAATTGTTGCGTTTTCAGGACTTAGCTTAGCATTCAAAAGCACTGTTGAAACTGTGGTTGGTGTTGAAATTAATCTATCACTGTCTAGTAATGTATATTCAATAACAAAACTATCCAACGGAATAAACACATTAAATGAAAACTCTTCATACACTAATGGATTATCAATGGAATAGCATTTCGCGCTAAATGTCTTATTTAGAGATGATATTTTCTTATTTATTGATATTAATCCATTGTCATCAATGGTTGCGATCTCAGGATTGTCGTATATAATATATCCAATACTCATATTGCTCGCATTTGATGGATAAATAGTAGCATTGATCTGAATAGTACTGCCTTGCAATATCGTGGCTGTAGCATTATGCCGAACGTCAATGGCTTCAACTAAAATTTTATCCACAACAGTAATTTCAATAATACTGTCTATGCCGTTTATTGTAGCACATACGTATATAACGCTATCATTAAGCGCATTTGAATTAACTGTTAATAACCACTCTATGCCCCTCACGTATTCAATACTAGCATTATCACTTACTTTTATTGCTACTAAATCTCCGATCTCACCAGCAAAAATCTTTACTGATTTCCCGATCTCAACAATTTTATATTCAGTCCTTATTAATGTAGCACCGATAGTAAGCGAATAAATCCTGCTACTTATGCCATCGGCTTTTGCATAAATATTGATACTAGACCCAGTGAGGGCACTACTGTCAATAGTAAGCATGCCAGTATTGATATCGAGCGCTATGCCAACTGGATTACCTATTAGCATATATGAGGCTTTACTGTTAGTTGCGTTATTAGGATATATACTAGGCATCAACCATATCTTTTCATTTTGGTGTATTACAGTTTGATCGGATATGTTTTTTATTTCAACCTCTTCTACAGCAATATAAATTGAAATCTCTATATCGTTTTTGCTGTTTATGCCACTCTTATGTGCTCGAATATAAATACTGGGGGCATTATCATGTATGTTGCTATCTACTTGATACTTTTTATATCTTAATTCGATATTGTCTTCTATAAGGGTTATATAACTTTCACCTTTTAAAAACTGTATGTTGAGCTCATTGCTAGTAGCATTATCATTTATTTGATAATACAGTATAAATTCCGAACCAGGACAAAGTGTCAATACATTTGCACTTATTTCGATGCTCGTTATTGGATTGAATATTTCAATCTCATAATACGAACTACTAGTACCATCAGCAGTCCCGATAACGCGCACATAGGCATTACCAATGTCCACATAGTCATTTATTACTAATAAACCGCTAGATGAAATTGTCGCATATTTATCCCCACTTACTAAAGAGTAAGTGATTTCTTTATAAGTAGCATCTTCGTTAACAACACCTGAAAATTGCAACGTTTCTTTCGCGCGTAGAATTTTCACCCCACCAGCGGAGATGGTTATATCAGTCACTGGTACTTTCAATACAGTAATTACTATGGGACTAGTTGAAATGCCGTCTGCTATGGCAATTACTGTAATGTTCGATCCAACTGTCGCATCTTTATTTATCGTGAGTATGTTGTCGGTAATATAAAACAAACTTTCTCCAGCGACTGTAACATACTCAATACTCTTGTAAGTGGCATTAATAGGATACACTTCAGTTGCGAGTTCAACACTCTGCCCTTGCATCATTTGGTAAATCTCATTCTTTAATGAGAGATCGACATTTGAAACTGGCACTTTATTAACCGTTATTGTTTGAATATCACTGTATATGCCATCTGCAAAAACACGCACATGAATCTCTGTCCCGACTGGAACATTACTCCCTATTCCTATTTGATTGTTTTGATTATTGTACTCTATGCCATGAATGCCATTCAATATTTCAAATGTAGTTGTACGATATGTCGCATAGGCTGGGAAAACTTCAGCGGTCACTAGTATCGTATCTCCTTGCTTTGGTTGAGTGTCTGATATAAACAACTCAACATCGCAAACTGGTACAATTATATTAATCGCAATTATATATTCACCATCAAAATCAGAAGCAGTTGCTCTAAATGTAATCGTGGCATTTGAAATTTTAGGGTCAATTACTGTATATGTGTTGTCAGTAATACTTCCGATATATTCGCTGCCATCTATAATCTCTATAGAAGTGTTTTGAATAGTCGCGTTTTCATTAACATGCCCTTCTAAGGCAAATGAGTCGCCTACCTTAACCTCATAACTGCTGACTTCAATATACACCATATTAACATTAACAAAAATATCAAATACGAGTTTATTGCTTTCTACACCGCCACTTGAGGCAATAACAGTGACCTGAGCATCGCCTTTGGGAATAACTTCGTTGATAACTAACAAACCAGATTCTGTTATACTTGCATATTCATTACCCGACAAAATACGGAAATTAAGATTTTTTTCTGTGGCATCTTCATTAGTCTCACATACAATCTGAATTTGATCATTTTGATATAGCAATGCTCTCTCAGCACTTATCCTAAGAAACTCTACTAAAACTGGCACAGCTTTTATAGTTAATGGAATACTGTCTACACCGTCAATCGTAGCAATTACCTTAACTGTTTGATCTACACAAGCGGTAATTGGAATTTCTACAACATCAACATTTAAAATAGCATTGACGTGATTGTCTTTTAGTCGGTACACTACATCAGCAAATGTCGCATTTGCGGGAGTTGCGTGCGCATAAAGTTGATAACTCTTTCCAAGTCCTACAGCGATGACTTCACTTTCGCTAAACTCGACACTAAATACAGGAACTTTTACGATTTTTATAAACAACTCATTGCTATATATACCATCAACTTTGGCAACTAGACCAACATATTTATCTAAACCATCCAAATCTGTTTTAACACTTAAATAACCAGTAAATGAATCAAAATTAACATACTCGAAGTTTTGTGTGATCGTATATTCTACATCATCAACAGTAGAATAATATGGATCAATTGAGGTTACCAACTTGGTGAACTGTCCTAGTTGCAATGAATCAATAATGCCATCGGAAGTGCTAAGGGACACACTCCTAACTGGGACAATTATATCAAATGCCAAAATATTGCTTTCAATACCATCGGCAATAGCGCAAACAGTAATTTTTGCATCTCTAGTACCTATATTATCGTGTACCACTATCAGTCCATCATCACTTACACTTGCATATTTACTCCCGTCTATTATTTTAAATGCAGCGGTGGTATAGCTCGCATTACTAGGTAGGACATTCCAGTTGATTTGGCAGGTGGTATTTTCGTTTATTCTATTTGTTGAATTGGTAACACCAATAGTTACGCTCTCAACTGGTATCTTAACTACGATAAGTGTTACAATATTGCTCGATATGTTTTCAACAGAAGCACTAATCTTAATCTCCATGCCTATAGGCGCACCGTCATAAACATATAGTTGTCCGTATTTGTTTATTGTGGAATGTTCCGAACTGGATAATTGTGAATACACCACATCATAATATGTCGCATTATTTGGAGCTATGTTAGTGTATAACTGTAATCTGCTACCTGGAAAAATATCACTCTTATTGTTTTCTGTGTACAATTCAACGCTTTCCACTGGCATCTTTTCGATCTTGAATCTGTATTCTCGACTATTTACATTCCCATATACAGCAATTAATCTAACCACAGAGTCTACCATTTTCGGATTATCAGGTACGACTAGCACTTCATTTTCATCAACATACAAACCACAATCATTTTGAGTAAATTCGTAATGGTAATTCAATTCCGTTGTATTACTAGGCGCAACTAAGACTTCTAATTCAAATCTAGATCCAATTTGAATTTTAGTAATATTAGGCAACTCTAAACCAGTAGCTCGGCTCCTAATTATTACACTTTCAACAGGGATGACACCAACTCTAAATACAAACTCTGGACTGGATACACCATCCACAATGGCTACAACTTTAATTTCACTATTTACAGGCACATCACTATTACAATATAATCGATCTGCGTCTATATACCCATAATCTAAACCGCTTACTATGATATAGCTTGCATTTTGATATGTTGCGTTTGAGGGATTCACAAACACATTGAGACTAGCATATCCGCCTTGCTTGATGTCGCTATTTAAACCGTCAGGAATGATTCGAACTTCGCGTACACTCGTTTTAATTACTCTTATCTCAATTATGTTACTTATTACATTGTCATGGATCACCCGTGCTTGTACACCGATCAAATAACCAACACGACACAAATAATGTACTCTCACCGTTGCATCGTTAGAAATACTAGCATAGTTGCCCAAATTGTTTTGTAGCAACTCGCCATTTAAGTCTTTAATATATGCGATACTATATTCGGTCTTTGTATAACTTGCAGCTTTAGGTAAATATGTTGTTATGATCGAATCAGAACCATCGACTGTTATTCCTTGTCCGGTATACTCAAGATTTACAACCTCAACGGGTATTGGATTTTTTATTACTCGCAGTGTTATCCAATTTTCAATCTCATCGTACTCTTGCTGGTCAATAAAAGTGATAAATAACATATCCTCAAATTGTTGTATAGCAGGGTCCCTTAGTGAAATCTCACCATGCATATTGACATTGACATTGTTATTATTTAAGTATACTAATTGATCTGTGGGGACACTTTCATATCTGATTTCGCCACTATTTAAATCGATCCTTCGTTTGTAGATCTGTGGAACTTTTGCATCATATGTTACATTACTAAAGACTACATCATTTAAACTCATATAACTGGATTCTAAATATTCTTCATCAAAACGCTCAGCTTTATCATTTGGTAAATCTTCAGCAATAATCAAGTCAGAATAAGTATCCGCATCGTTTCCAGCATCTAACATAGTCTGTTTCCACGTAGTAGTGACAGACACGCTAATCTCTAGTGTAACACCTAAGATTTTCAACTTGCAACCTGCTTCAAGTTTTAAATCGCGATATTTACCTATATCTAAATTGCCAAAGCCCAAGAAAGGAATGCAGTCACTCTTAAAGTCAACATCAAAAAACTTATTTATCTCTTCAGTTACACTAGCACCATCTGGATCGCTACTATCTAGTTCTAATGCTCTTTTGGATCCAATATCAAAACTAAGTAATGAGCTTCCAGAAATCTCGACATATGCACCAGTTCTAAACTTGACGGATGCGTAGAATACATTTAAATATGTTGCCTTAAACTCAACACCAAGCCCAATGGTAATGCCTAATTTCCCCGTGCAATACAATGAAACGGTATGACATATGTATTGATTATTATACTCGAAAGTGCCATTTTCCGTTATTATTTGACCTGTTTCATCATTTTGTGTATAGGTGTAAGATCCACCAAAATTTGCTTTCAAATCAATTGAAAAAACAAAACCACATACTAGATTTATGCAAATTCCATGAGGCAACACAAATATGATTTTAGCTAGTGGTACAATTTCACCACCTTTATATGTATCCTTGTCACGGCATTCTCGGTAAGCTTGAGATAATTTATATATATGTGATAAGATTTGATTCTTTTTTTCAGCTTCCAATTTTAAATACGCTTCATTTGCTTTGCTCAAATTTGTATTGCTCAAATTTTGCTCATCGCCCATGACGGTGCCTAGATAATCCTTAAGCCCGTCTTTAGTGTTCCAATAGTCTTTTGTTATTTTAGTTATCAAACCTATGCCGTTAATTTTATTCTTCCAATTAAGCTCAAGCTCAAACTTCACCGTTGCAGTTGTTTTAGAAATCGTTGTCTCTTTATATTCATTAGTAGCTGAATTAATATTGCTATAAACTTCGAACGAGCAAATTAAGTCGATTACTACAATAAATTTGAGTTTGCCAGTTGCAAAAGGAATACTCTTTTTTACTATATCCCATTCTAATGTTATTTGGACAGCAAGCTCAAAAGGACCAAAGCCCAAATGCTTTATCTTTACCTTAATACTATCAGGAATGCATTTTTTGTCATTATCAAAACTTAGACCAAATGAGCCATCAGCTGTGACGCTTTTATCGAACATAACGCTTGCTTCGCTACTTGAATCACTATACTCCGCTACAGCGCGAGATATTGACTGTACACTTGCTAGTTTTGCCACCTCTGCAACAATTTCTTGCTCACCATAGACCATAATGTCTTGAGGCTTAGGTGAATAAGTCCCCGCAATGTCAATTACGTCATATACTTCATCTACAGATGGAATCTCTGTCTCAATTAATAGTCCACTTTCACAGTAATCAATCGATATGATTTTTCTCGCTTCTGGTTCGCTTGTACCATCTATACCTGTACTTAAATATAGAATGTCACCTACAACATAATCACCAGTTTTTAGGACAATATAATCTTCTTCAATGGCTAAAATTGACTCACTTGGAATTTCTTTGATATTTGAGTTCATTATTACTTTTTCTACATCATCTCTTTTGATGGTAAATATCAGCTTTTCATTATCTTTTATCTTTTCATCAGTAAAAGTAACACCACTAAATAACGTAACATTATATGAGCAACCAGGTGTATATAGATTATGAGGTGGCTTTACTATATAACCGTTTTGCGATTTGACTACGGACACTTTAATTGTTTGCGAATGAAAATCACAAACAGTAGCAAAATTATTTAAATTGTCGTTAGTAATCACACTCTCTGATGCTATTTCAAACTCAAAATCACAAGAAACATCGTTAAGGGACTGTATGCTTTCTGATTCAATTATCGGCTTTTGTTGGTTAGCATTGGCATTTACTACGCTGTCACTAGTCGGAATCAAAGCATGCGTGAGCATGCTAGATAGAATTGACATCACAACTAAAAGCAATATTATTACAGAACTCGTAATATGTCTCAGTCTTATACTACGCATAAGTAAATACCACTTGCACATTAACGGCATAAGACTTAAGGCAGGCAAATGCTTTACACAACATGACAAAGAAACCAAATAGATTAGGCAATCTAAATGCCAGCACATATACCTTAAAGTTTGATAACTTCGAATTATTTTTAGATTTTAAATTTTGGGTATCTGTCTTCATCGTGTTTCCCATTTGTTGACTCAAGAATAATTATTCCCGAATACTAGTGCTCTTGCTTAATTTATATAATTAAACATACAATCACTATGTTATGCTATAACACACTCGTACTAAACTATACGTGTTTTATGTTAGAGTGGTCAATTAGAGTTAATATAGCGAATTCAAACTACTGTTTTGCATTTGAATATGCCTTAGATAGTATAGCATATTTTTTAAGAATTCGCAATAATCTACGCGCATATGTATATGTTAACCCTAACAACCGATGTGATTCTAAGTTGAAGTATGAAATTGTTAGTTAATGTGTGTTTAGAGCTGAAATATGACTTTGTTTCATATGTTTGTTATAATATGCAAAATATGCTGTTTTTATTATGTATCCTACCGATTTGAGACCGAGTCATGATAGGTACTATCATCGAAATACACCAATTATTGACTAAATTTGATAGTTATAAATTAGGAATTGCTCACTTGCAGGGGATTTTTCGGCATAGAAAGAAGAAATGCACTTGATAACATAATTAAATTACAACAAGTTAAATAGCTCGAGGATTATAGGTTTAATACTTGAATCGATTTATTGCACTATTTAAAAATTATACAAAGTGGATTTAACTTTGCAAATTAAACTATATGAACAGATTGTAACAATAATTAAATCCACAATGCTATGCGAGTGGAACATCAACAGTTCATCACTAAAAACGCATGTAAACAAGTCGCCCTCAAATTTGCGCAACTCCACCAATTTAGTCTTGCCTCTATTTTGGGCTTAATCAATTCAAAACTACAAATATAGGTGCAACATTTAGTATAAAACCTCTTACTTGATGCTTTAGTTAATTGAAATGCTAGTCTCATTTTGCCTATAAAACAGCTTGTAAGTCATGTTTCTAGCACAAGGCAACACTTGTAAACAATTCTCAGGTAGTTGTATCATTTGCAATTATAAAACTACTTGGTTTTGAACTTATTCCACAATTTTCTTATCATGTTATTATAATATGATCTCCACATTAATGTAATAGTGACAAGTACCGCAAGCCCTACAACTTCCAAGGCAGTCATCAGTGAAATGCCAGTAAGACTATCGGGATAGTCTAGGAGCACAATAATTATGCCAACGATCCACGCGTTAACTACCACTATACCAATTATTGCACCTATAATTACTCTGATCGCCCACATTATTGATGCTCTACCTCTATTGTCTGTCTCCGTACAACGAATGCCTTTTGCTTTAGCTTTTTTGATCCTAATGTTATAAATAATGAAAGCACACACACCTAATAATAATAAAGATCCAATTATTAATAAAATAGTCAAAGGTTTAGCAAAATAGCTCAAATATTCTTCAACAGATATCACATCATCCCTTAGTGTTGTGCTTGGATCAATAGTATAGTTAAATTCTACTTCTAAAATTGAGTACTTAGTAAATTTAATAGCTGTAGTCTTTATCGCATATGCGCTATCGCCTATTTTCATGATATTTACTCTTGTGCCACCCAATGTGGCTTTCATACTTTGTAGCATATAATTTTTATATGCCTTGGTAGTTATAAGTATTATTTCATTTGGTTCATAATATTTTTTGTCTGCATCGGCCCTACCACCATTATAACCTGATACGATTACCTTAAGCAAATAATGCAACTCAAATGTGATATAAATTTGCTCACTCAATTGTTCAGAAATTTTTCCGCTAATCTCGGGCAGTGGTGTACCGTTTAATAGGACACTGTCGAGTATGATATTAGGAATATCTACATCTTCAAGATAACTGATCTCAATTTCTGCTGACTCATTCTCTAGATAATATTTCCTATCTTTTGATATTTCTAAAAATAACAGAGCATCGCTATAAGTATCTATTTCTATACTAAATGTGCGTTGCACAAGTGTAGAATCAATCCACGCAAAATAATTCTCAAAATCTAACACCTCGAATGCCCCTTTATCTTGCCTCTCATTTTCATCTAGCACTGTTATGCCCGATGTTTCACCTGAAAAGACAGCTGGGCCATAGTCGTTAGTGTAACAGTTTTGGACAAAAACATTTGTGTCCCTAAATGCAATAAATGTAGCACAAGTACCGATAATAATTTCATCATCGTATCCACTCATGTTAGCATCAGCATAGCAATTGAGAATGTTACTAGAAATAATAGCGCTTGAATTATTATTATTAAAAATTTGACCAATGAGTCCACCACCAAATCCATGCGCATTAACATTAGCATATGAGATACTATTTTCTATGTCGTATCTTAAAACAGTTCCAATTAAACCACCTGCAATATTTCCATCAACGCTACCACTAAATGATATATTATCAATGTAGCATAAACTGACACCAATTACCCCGCCAGCCTTATTTTTAGCAACTACATTAGAGTTTGTGACGTGTACGTTATATACTCTTCTATTTGAATAACCAGCAAGCGTGCCAGCGTTTATACCACCTGTAACGTTGGCATTATCAATATTTAGATTCCGCACAAATACAGTATTTGATGCAAATAGACCAGTGTACTCCTGATCGCGATTTACAACTAAATTAGAAATTGTGTGACCGCCACCATCAAATACAGAGTTAGACTCTATTGACTGTATAGGTAGCCAACCGTTAGTTTCATGATCACTAACAACATCGTGCCAACTAGTATCCTCATTTAGGTCTATGTCATTTAATAAGAGAAATGTTACATCAGAATAAGTGGAACTAGTCATTTTGTATAAGTCCTCTGCACTGGTTAATGGGACAATTTTGTTGGTGACTGCATCGCTTGTATCTGCCAAGTATTGAGTACCATCATGCAAATTAAAACAGACCACTAGATTTAATGCTAACAAAAATAGTGCCACTACTATAACTGATATGCGTCTCAATGCTTTCATATCTCTCCTCACTTAGAACATTGTGTCTAAATGGCAATTGCGTTTATGCCCATTTTCTATATTAAAATATCGGTGAATTTGCGTTTGACTATTAACATACACCAGCGCACTTGTTCTATTGATACTTTAATTAAGCGATTAAATGTCATCGTAGATCAAAACCACTTTTGACTACAAGATAGTCAAATACAAATTTTGAGTTTAATTATATAACTAGTTAATAATTATAGCGTCCAATTTACACAATTGTGGTAGTTTAACTGCCTAAAACAATTTTATGCAAATCAGTTACTATGTCAATTCGAGCTTTCTATACCTACTACTTAACACCCAACCAGTTTTGCGATAGTAGTATTAGACTAATGCCACCATGATTTAACCAGATGTTTCAGTCTCAATTTTTCGATTTAGAATCATTTGAATTGACTGGTGAAGCTGGGTTCTTATTTGATGTGTCGGAAGTAGTATTACCTTTGTTAATTTCATTTGGGCTATTATGCTTAGACTTGTTGTAATTATCTATATAACTAGCCCAATTTTCACGACTGGTTCCTAGATTGCTAGTGTTGCTAGAATTTTCCGATATGCTATTTAAAACACCTTTATTTAAACTATTATCACTACCTGATTTTGTATTACTTGCGCGATCATCGAAGTAACCTACTGTATAATTATTTGCTAGTGTACTACTTACTTTAGGATTATTTGATAAATTCGCACTATAATTTCTCGCATCATTAATAGACTTAGTACTTTTTATAGAATAATTAGTTAACTGTCCTTTATTAATTACTTGTTTGCTAGCGTCCATCTGTGTATTGATTGCTATTAGGCTCGATAATGAGATAGAATTGAATAGCGGGTTTTCCTTTTGTGTAGCATTTTGAGTATAGCTTTTTGGATTATAAACCATATCAAAGGCATTCTGCGCGGGAATGCTGGAGAGGTTGGGACTGATTGGGGGAGTGGATAAATACCCTTGAGACCTTGTTTGGGTGTCTGTTAAATTGTCTCTAGCACCTTGCGTATTATTGATCAAGGCATTGGGTTTTTTAAGTTGCTTCTTTGCTTTCGGTATTTCTAATTCCTTCCACTTGCGCCTTATATGTCGGCTCGGTATGATAAGAATTAGTGAATAGAGAATGACCACAATTACTGGGACAACTATATAATCTCTGGGTGTAGGATCAATAAAAACAGCAGGGAAACCAACATCAAGTCCATATAGTAGTAAAACAAGCCATGTCCATAACATAACAAAATACGCTAAAATAAGTGTAATTATTTTAAGTGCAAATGACGGCACAGCGAACTTGGTAGGACGAGAACGATCCACTATGCCCGCAATCTTGGCGCGCTCAAACTTGTTGTGGTATCCATCAATTAAAGACACGGTTGAAAATAAATATACTAGAAATATGATGGAAGATACTGTTGTATCAAGAATCATAACAAAAGAGTGATTTATAGAATCTAAAAGTATAACAGGTGGTGTTTCCTCTGGAATAGCAGCAAAAGGTTCATTCAATAAATTTCCATAAGGCGACAATAAGACAATATCGACTAACCTATCCTCATCATCATATTGGAAACTATCAGATCCTATTGGAATAGATTGAATCTCGACAGATTGGTGCGTTTTGTAAATTGCAAATCTATTACTCAAAACAGATCTTGCTAGGTAAATTTGATTAGACTGACAAAAATTAGAATCGCAAAGTTCCAATTTATGTGCAGAAACGCAATCAAAATCAACGCATGGATCTGCGCATAGTGCCGAGCCATCTAATTTTAAACTCGCTAACTCTAACAAATCTAGAGAACTAAGCACTTCTACCGCACTATCTCTATTTGTTAATGTCAGCTCATCAAATATAACCGCTTCTTCCCAGTTATCTCTTGGTAGTGAAATCTGCTCACTTGATATATTTGCTACAAGTGCACTGTCGCTAGTCTCTAATATTTGCAGACTTTGCACTTCTGCATTATCAACTAGGTCGATAAAGACAACTGCAAAAGTTAGCACAAGTAAGAACATACCTGCTAGCAAAACTAATATTCTGTTACGTGTTTTTTTCGTATGCATATCTCTATACAGTTAACTAACAAGGAATTCAGTCTAGTGCGTTAGTACACCATTACAATTATAACATATTTTCTAATATTATTAAAGAGCAATACAAGATCTTGTACCATTTACATTTATTTGCGGAATGCCTTAAGGTGCTAAATACACTTAAGGGAAATAGCATCTACCTGCGTGGCAGCAAATTGTTTGCGTTTTTAGAATAGATCATCGAATTAACCGTTGTAGCACTGAACTGATTAAATTGAAGCTTTTATAATCATATTTACTAAAATCTAGTCATACCCCTCCACACAATCGAGTAGGGACTAATTCGCAAAGGGATTAGTCCCTCTCACACCACCGTACGTACGGTTTTCCGTATACGGCGGTTCAATTTGTAACTAAGTGTACCTTG
>JAITLB010000254.1 GCA_031278175.1 Christensenellaceae bacterium | reverse complement strand
GAATTAAATTCTCTTCTTGAGATACATATATCCTCTATTGAGCTAAATGATGAGACTATTATTTGGATAAATTGTATACCTCGTTTAATGGAATCGCTCGCTACACCGCTGTCTGCGTTTAAAGCCCCTAATTTACTAGAAACTGTAAATATTCCTCTATTAACACTTTGTCTTGGATTGCCAATTGCAACTGTATTCGATGATATTGAAACACTAGCACTTATCGTATGCGCAGAATGTTTTCTTAACAATTTTAATTTCAAAAGTTATTCTCAATACGCCGAGTCTTGCTTTGATAAATTTTTATTCTGGAAAGATGAATTCTTCTTTTTTAGCGATATGTTTGTTAATTATGAATCTCAAGTAGCGGAAGGATATGAAAATATGATTCGCTATACCAGAATGTTTACCAGTGAAGATATTAATTTAAATAAAATATCATTACCAGCACTTCCAATACCAATTCCACACAATATCGAAGTAAGAGATCCTGAAATCATCAAATATATTTTACAAAACATAGAAGTAGGAAGTTCGTCACAGTATATTATACGTGTATTAGATGATGCTACTATTGCGCAATATGGCATAGAAACAACAAGTTCAGCGGAACTAGTCGGTATAACATCACGCTTTATAGCATCTGAAGAATTAGTAATTCCTAGTACTATAGATGGATATAATATTGTTGGTATTGCAGACTATTTATTTTATAACGATAATTCAAAATTTAGCATAATTGAGTCCATTGTACTCCCTGATACACTCATAAAAATCGGAATATCTGCATTTGGTAGACTAAGCAACTTAGAAACTGTAGTTGGTGGTAGTAGTTTAAAAATCATATCTGATTTTGCGTTTGCATACACAGGGCTAACAACATTTAATTTGCCAAGCACGTTACTACAAATTGGGAATGGAGTTTTCTTTGGGTGTGGAACTATGCAGTTCAGACTTGATAACGAATTAACAAAACAAGGTCAGATCATTGCTACAGATAGTGGCAGTTTGTATACATATTATGACGCAAACAACAGAGCGCTATATCGCTATGGAGGATCTGAATCTAGTTTTTCCATGCCATCCGATGTTAAAGACATTCAAGAGCGTGCGTTTGAGAACGCTTTAGATCTTACTTCTATAACACTAAAAAACACAAAACGTATATTTGATAGTGCTTTTATTAACAGTGGGCTTACTGAAATATTGGATATTAATTCTGTTAAGCTTGATTATTTTGGGCTTGATGTGTTTGAAAATACACCATTCTTAAATAATTTGCAACCAGACGCTAATGGATTTATAACCATATTCGCCACGATTATCAAATATAAAGGTGTTGCTACAGAAATTACCCCAGATTTGTTTCCAATTGATGTCAATAGAGTGGGATCTTATGCATTTTCAAAGAGCGATATCAAAACACTAATGCTACCAGATCATATAACGCATATAGGTGAAAAAGCTTTCTTCTTATGTGAGAACCTCGAGCAAGTTGCAATACATGATCAAATAGAAATAATCGAAGGTTCGGCATTTAGATGTTGCTACAATTTGAAATCGATAAAATTTTATTCGCTTTTCCCACCTGTGATCGGTGAATATGCATTCGCAAATATTGATATAAACACCGAAATTTATGTGCCGTTTAGTCATATTTCCGATTACGCTAACTATTGGAGTATGGAAAGCCATTTTGACAAATTTAAGCATATTACAGTAAGCGTAACATTAATAAGCGAAGATTCTGTTGTTGATATTCTAGAAATACCATATTATGGAGAATTAACAGGATTGCCTCTGCCTGTAAAATATGGATATACTTTTTCAGGTTGGTATATAACTCAAGATGATAACTCAATAGGACTATATCAAAATAATAACATTTGGAATTTAGATAGAGATACAAATCTTTATGCGCACTGGTATCCAAGTCAATATGTAATATATTTAAATATGGATGGAGGATCTGAGATTGGAGCAAAAAGTGTTTATTTTGATTCGATCATTGGAACAATGCCGTCTCCAGAAAAAGAAGGTTATACATTTGGAGGTTGGTTTGATGGGTACACCCAAATAACTGAATCGACAATATATCGGTTAGCTGGAGATACCACACTACTCGCACATTGGAACGCAAATACATACAAGCTTATATACAATGCAAATGGTGGACAAATTGATAAAAATAGCAAGTCGGTTACTTATGCGAGTGCAATAGGCGAATTGTCAAATCCATCGAGATTGGGATATTCGTTTGCGGGTTGGAACTCAGCAGAGGATGGCTCAGGAAGTATATATTCATCCAACACCACATACATGGTGGCATCTGATATTACAATTTATGCAACATGGAATATAAATACCTACACATTAAAATACGTGCTAAATGGTGGAAGTAGTGTAGGGAATACTCTTACTTACACCATCATAACACCAACTTTAACTTTGTCAAACACAACAAAGACAGGTTATGCTTTTGCGGGTTGGTATAATAATGCCCAATTTACAGGTGCAAGAATTACCGCAATTGAACAAGGCACTGTTGGCAACTTTACTTTTTATGCAAAATGGACAGCAAATCAATATAATATAACATTAAATAAAATAGCAAATGATGCTGTCATAAGTGCGACAAATGCGATAGTGTCGTATGATTCGCAATTTACTTTGCCTGTCCCTACTAGAGTAGGATATGTATTTGAAGGATGGTATGACTCTAGCACATATGGTGGAATTCGATATACAACAAATGATGGGCATTCTACTAAAAAGTGGGATAAGTTAACAAGTGCAACAGTATATGCAAAGTGTAGAATTGAGACATATACCATTAAACTGAACAATGGAAGAATTTCTAAATATTTTGGACTTAGTGGTATTAGTGACCAGTCGCAAGAACTAACATTTGGCGAAGCATTTGATCTAAAAACTGCCATTCAAGCAATTAAAAACACGCTATCGGATATATCGTTGCTCCTAGAGACAATTCAAGATTTGATATCGTTTTGGTACAAGCCAGGGCACAAAATTGTTGGAATAGAATTGAATAACATAAACTGGTTCGAATGCGTACCAGATCTTGGTAATGATGGTGATACTATTACAATTGACATAATATG
>JAITLB010000140.1 GCA_031278175.1 Christensenellaceae bacterium | reverse complement strand
GGTAAGACCGCAATCGATCATAGGTCGCACAACAGTGGAGAATATGCAAGCAGGGATAATTCATGGTTTTACTGGTCTTGTTAAAGGGATAGTAGAAGAGATGAAATTAGAAAGTGGATACACGAGTGCTAAAATTATAGCCACGGGTGGTATGAGTGAGCTTATAACAGCAGGTGCGCCCGAGCTTATAGACGTAGTAGATAGAGCACTTTCTTTAAAAGGGTTACAAATGCTTTACGAAATGAATAAAAATTCCGTTCAGGAGAAAAAGAAATGAAGAAAATTGGTGTAGCGCTGTTAGGCTTAGGTGTTGTTGGTTATGGCACATACAGAATCCTAACAGAAAACCGCGAATATATTAAAAAGAACCATGGTGTTGATGTTGAAGTAAAACACATTATAGAAAAAAACATTTCGCGCGTTAAAGAGTTAGGTATTGATACTAAAATAGTCTCAGATGATATAAATGATGTTTTGGGCGACAGTGACACACAAATAGTTGCTGAGTTTTTTGGTGGCATAGAACCCGCTAAATCATATCTATTATCGGCATTGAAATCTGGCAAAAGTATCGTGACTGCTAACAAGGAACTGTTTAGTAAACATCGCATAGAATTAGCAGAGGCAGCAAAACAAGGAAAGGCAGGTCTCTTTTTTGAAGCTAGTTGCATAGGCGGTGTTCCAATTATACGAACACTTACAACAGCACTACAGGGCGATAATATATTATCCATTGCAGGGATTTTTAATGGCACAACCAATTATATATTATGCAAAATGACAAATGAGGCAATGGAATACAGTGATGCATTAAAAGAAGCACAGAGTTTAGGTTATGCTGAAGCAAACCCTACCGCTGATGTCGATGGTTTTGATAGCATGTACAAACTGTCAATTTTAGCTAGTCTAGCCTTCCATAAAAGTGTACCTATCGAAAAGATAAAAAGAGTAGGTATTAGCAATATTTCGAAGACCGATATAGAATACGGTGAGGAATTCCGTTATACTCTTAAATTGCTTGCAAGTGCTAAATGTGACGGCAACGAGGTTACAGAAGCAGTTGTTTATCCAACATTTGTGCCACATGGTCATCCACTTGCTTCTGTGTCGGGTAGTTTTAACGCAGTAATGATAAAAGGTAGCAATGTTGGCGATATAATGCTTTACGGACGTGGTGCAGGTGATTTACCTACCGGTTCGGCTATAGTGTCCGACATAGTGTATTGCGCAAAAAACCCAGACGCCGGACGCAATTTATTTGATGATAAAACAGCCACAAGTATTTCTAGCAAAGAAATTCAAACAATAGATGCAACTGATTGGCGTTTTTATGTTAGAATGAGTGTAGCGGATAAGAGTGGCGTATTAGCTGGAATTGCTAATGTTTTTGCTAAATACAATATTAGCATCAGTTCGCTACATCAAAAAGAAAGCGTAAATGAGACGACTTCAATAGTTTTCTTTACACATGAAACCGATGAGAAAACAATAACAGAGGCACTCTGCAAAATCGAGTTGCTAGATGATGTTCGATCAGTTGATGCAATCATTAGGGTGATATAAGGTAAATCTATTGTGAGTAACCAACGTATGAAAATTGCCATAAAAGTGTTTGCCACAATTATTGCATGTGTTGTTTTAAATGCAACGCTAATTTCATGTGTGCCTGATAATGATCTGAGAACCGAAAGTGCTCTATTGCAATTTTCCGAGGATGGCAAATTCACAATACTACAAATTGCCGATCCACACGAGTGGATGGGTATTGAGAAAACGGGATACTCTCTCAAACAGGATACATTGAAACCAATGCTTCTTCAATATATGGAAGAGACGTTGAATGCAGTAAACCCTGATCTCGTTGTTTTAACAGGAGATAACATATTCTGTTTGAGTGCAATAAATGATCTCTTTGCTGATACCGCGATCAGTATCGCTACGTATAGGGCATTTGCGGCTTTTTTTAGAGAGCACAAGCAGTATTGGACATTTACATTTGGTAATCATGACAGCGAGGGCATTCAAACTAAACAGTCGTTGTTGAATGCGGTAGATGGTTATGAATACTTTATAGGTGGACGCAAAAGTTTGAAGTATTGCGAGGTCTTAGAGATACTAGGATATGATGACGCCGGCAAAGTAGATGACCGCATTGCAAATTTTAATATACCCATATACAATGACAGCGATGAAATAGCATACTCACTGTTTTTGTTAGATTCTGGTTCATATAGTGGTGCTCCCGCGCCATCGGATGCACCGTACCGCTACATCTTGCCAGCGCAAACGGAGTGGTATGTAAATCAAGTAAACAATGTAAATACTGAGGCGGGCCGTCTGATTCCATCCTTGATATTTACACATATCCCGTTAATCGAATTCGAGGAAATGTATAAAGAGTCGCAAGTGAAAATTGGCGAATTGAATGGTTTGGCACCGTCAGATGTCAGTTCAACCATTTTAGATGCTGTCCTTGAAAATGGTGCTACTGGATTTTTTACAGGACACAATCACGAAACGAGCATAACATTTGCCTATCAAGGTAAAAGTGGTGCTGTGTTATTTGGTGTAACCCCAAATGCAGATGGCGTAAGTTATAATGCTACGACTCCGCCGCTGATGAGGTCTAGAGTAATAGAACTTAGTGATAATGGAGATATACTGACTTATATTCATACAAACGACCAGGGTCAATATCCAGATAGTGTTGATCGAGGCGAGACTATTTATGTAGTGGAGAATGTAGCAGGCATTTCTAAGTGATCAAAGAAAGAAAGCAAGTTTTGCTTTTAGCATATTGAAAAGGCAATTAGCCATCAAACAAGGAGTATCCGAAATTGGAATCCGAAAATTTTATTGAAGATATAATAGTCAAAGATCTAGAGACGGGTAAAGTTAAAACAATCCGAACGCGTTTCCCGCCTGAACCCAACGGTTATCTTCATATTGGGCATGCCAAGAGCATATCTATCAATTTTGGAATTAAAGAGAAATTCTCAGGTTCTTGCAATTTGAGATTTGATGATACTAATCCGACAAAAGAAGATATTGAATACGTTGAGTCTATAAAAAAAGATATACAATGGTTAGGATATAAATGGGATGCGGAGCTGTATGCGTCTGACTATTTTGAGTTAATGTACAAATGTGCTGTTTCGCTGATTAAAAAGGGATTAGCCTATGTTTGCGAATTTTCTGCTGACGAGATAAGACAGACACGTGGCACGCTAATCGAGTCGGGTCGCGAGAGTCCGTATAGATCGCGCAGTGTAGAAGAAAATCTGGAACTTTTCGAAAACATGAAAAACGGTGTCTATCCTGATGGCAGTAAAGTCTTGCGCGCTAAAATAGATATGACAAGCCCTAACATAAATATGCGTGATCCAGTTATATATCGTATATTGCGTGCAAGCCACCATAGAACAGGTGACACATGGCTGATATATCCTATGTACGACTTTGCGCATCCCATAGGTGATGCGGCTGAGGGGATAACTCATTCTATTTGCACACTTGAATTCGAAAATCATCGACCGCTCTACGATTGGGTGGTGGAAAACTGCGATTTTGATAAACCGTTACCTCAACAGATCGAATTTGCGCGTCTAAACATTAAAAACACTATAATGTCTAAACGTTATTTAAAGAAACTAGTTGATACGGGTTTTGTTTCTGGTTGGGACGATCCTAGAATGCCTACAATCAGCGGTTTGAGAGCGCGTGGATATCCACCAGAGGCGATTCGTGAATTTTGTGCGCGCATAGGTGTCGCTAAAGCAAATTCCGAGGTAGATCCAGGTCTGCTTGATTTTTGTGTCCGTGAACATTTAAACAAGTACACTGATCGAGCTATGGCGATAGAAAAACCTTTAAAGGTTGTAATCGAGAATATAGCAGAAGGCGAATCGGCAAAATTCAATGTGGCAAACAATCCCAATATGCCTGAATCTGGCGAACATGAAGTCATTTTAAGACGCGAAATATATATTGACGCATCAGATTTTGCTCTTGTACCACCGCCTAAATATCATAGGCTCGTTGAAGGTGGCATGGTTAGATTAAAAGCTGCATATGTTTTAAAACATAAAGAGACTGTTTTAAAAGAAAATGGTGAAATAGATTATTTGATTTGTACATATATTTCAGGCACTGAGCCGGGTGGTGCGCAGTCTAATATCAAAGTAAAAGGTGTGGTGCAATGGGTAGCAGTCCTTGACGCTATCGATGCCGTGCTTTACAAATATGAGCCGATTTTGACTGATGTTATAGATGGTGTATCGGATTTTGGTGATAGACTAAACCCCAATTCACTCGAAGTTGTAGATGGTGCAAAAGTAGAGCCGTATGCGCTATTAGGTGGCGATGAGAAGTCCTTCCAGTTTATGCGGATAGGATATTATAAACGCGTGCCTTGTGATGGTGATAAACCTAAATTTGGTAGGATTGTTTCACTAAAAGATAGTTATGGTGTTAAAGTTTGAGTCTCTAGCTTAAATTCAAATGACTGTACTATGTGCGCATAGCTTAGAGCTTAGGCTCAGTTATACGTAGACCGATCTCATTAAATTCTAGCTTAGCTTTAATTAAGATGCAATTCCTCGCATCTTAATTGAAGTAACATAGTAAGCGATTATCCTGATGTTTGTTATCGGTTATATTAGATTTCAAGCAAGTTGTTAAAGTTACTACAATACATTTCTATTGTTAGTGCAAGTATAGCTTACTTGATAAAACCTATGTACACAGGTAGAATTTATTCAACATAGGATTAATATTGAAGAAAAAAATAGTAAAATGTGTTGTTCTTATTTTTTTCTTAGTAAATTTGATAAAAATCTGCTAAAAGTATTGTAATTTAGCGCTTTTACATTTATAATTATATAGGCATATTTTGTATGACTACTTTGGCATATAAAAAGGCAACACGGAGAAACAATAAAGGAGATCTTTTATGGTAAAATGCTTTTACTGCGGTGAGATAGCGTCCGAAGGGATGAATTTCTGTAACAAATGTGGCAAGCCAGTTCCAAAACCTAACCAGTCGCCGGCTGAGTTGGCGATGGAAGCGGCTAAGGTCGAATTTGAAAAGAATGCTGCAGCGAGTATAGACAGATCTAAGATAACATATATATGCGAACTATGTGGCGTTGTTAACGGCATAGACAGTCCTAAGTGTACACGGTGTGGCAAACCGCGTCCTCGCGATGAATTTATTGAGGGACTTCGTAAATTGCGTTATGCACAGCAAACGCTCGCCGCTTTGAGTGAAGAAGTAGTTATTGCGCCTGAACAACCCGAGGAAGTACAGCCAGTATATCGCTTAGAGCCTGAGCAAAGCAAACCTGCAAAACCAGTTGAAAATACTGTTGTTAGCGGAAATGGTGGACCAATTATTCAACAACTTGTAATTGTGCCTTACGTAAATCCAGCGCAGAACCTATGGCAATACAATCCTAATATAGCATATAGATATGTGCCAGATGCTGCATTACCCGTTCAACAGCACGAGTTGACTTCACTAGCCGAAGAAGAAGAAACGGCATATCAAGAGCCAACCATCACTGAAGGAAAAATCAAGCTTAAGAAACAAAAGCGTGTTGGTCGTTTAGGTGCAACCATTTCATTACTTCTATCGGCACTGGTCTTAGTTTCACTGCTAATGCTACCAATAATTAAAGGTGATCAGTATAAAGGCATTGAATTATTTAAGCTTGTTACTTCTGCAAAAGGAATTGCATTAATAACACCAGCAGGTTCTTGTGCATTAGCGGCATTTGCAGCAATCAACGTAATAGTATCAATTTTTGCAATTTTTAGCAAAAATGGTGTTTCGAAAGGCATTAAAGTTATATTAGGCATACTAATATTAATATCAGCAATAGCAGTTGTTGGTGGTATCCCATCGTATGTAGAGATGGCAGAAATCTTCTCGCAGATTCAATATGGTGGATACGCAATAGCAATTGCAAGTATATTGATTTTCGCACTAGCACTTATTAGTGGTGGAAAGAAATCTAAACGGAGTGTTATGTATTAACACAGAGGGACCATACACATGAAAACAAATCAAGTTTCAAATAACAACAGACCTGCACCAAACCCCAATCGACCATATAATAGTGGCCAAAACAGAAATTCACCCCAGCCACAGCGTGGTCCGGCAGATGGTAGATATCCAGCACCATCCAATGTCCCTTATAATAGACCTCCCCAAGGCAATTCAGGTGCTCCTAGATATGGACAACCACAAGGCAATTTTAATCCTCCTAGATATGGGCAACCACAAGGCAACTTTAACGGTCCTAGATATCCACAGCAACGAGGCAATTTTAATGGTCCTAGACAAGGTGGTCAATATGGAGACCCTAGGCGTGATGGATTTAATGATCCTAATAATTTATATGTTAAAAGGAGAGGTTTTATTTGGCTAGCACTACTTGCTGCTATTGTTGTCAACACTATATTTTACGGGAGGGCATTTTATCGTTTTCACGGAACCAATGTCACTTTCTTAGAAGTAATATTCGCTTCTGGAATACGCAATTTCCCAAATAATGAATTACTTCGACAAACACTTACCTCCAGATTTGGTGAACTCGACCCGACAAACTTCGTTGCTGTATTTGGATTTTCTACTGGAACAGCACAAACACTTATCTCTCTTACATTCTATCTGTATGTTATATTATTTGTTGCGGCAATCATACTTTTCATAATGACTTTAGTATGTGGCATTAGTAAAAAGGTTTATTGCAGAAAGTCTCTTATTACATTCTCTTTACCATCGATTATATTTGCACTATATCATGTAGTTATGGGT
Organism: Christensenellaceae bacterium; assembly: GCA_031278175.1. Lineage (GTDB taxonomy): Bacteria > Bacillota > Clostridia > Christensenellales > DTU072 > JAITLB01. The sequence continues at coordinate 1,478 of JAITLB010000140.1, read as the reverse complement.
TTCCTTTTGAATGGTACACAACTTGCAGAAGGCGCATCTAACAACATTGGAGCATATTTATTTAATACAGGTGCAGAGAATTCGTATTTGACAATGGGAATCGGTGTCTATGTCTTGTTATTTGGTTCAATAGTAATAACATTGTTATACGCCTTTTCTAGGAAAAAGCTAAAAAGGCATTAAAAAACGATTAAGATATATTTTTTCCTCAATCCCGGTTCGCACGCTTGTGCGAACCTTTTTATTTTAGAGTTGCTTAAATTGCAAACCATTTCAATGCGAGAAGTGCAAAAGATTAGTTTGCAACTTGGAGTTCAATTTAAAGATCACAAGTAAGATTTAGAAAATGTTTAGCTCTCATGTAGCATTAACCAAGTGTATATGAAATTGTTTTAGGCATCATAATTATTATACTACTGCTTAAAATTTTGTGCTAACTGGTCTTTACATTTTTATGTTTTTATGGTAAAATGAATACATTGTTAAGTCGATTTAGCAATAGCTAATAAATTTCTTATAATTAGTTATTTTGTAATGACTAATTATAAAGGGGAGTCAGCGAAAATATGTCGAAATTTGACACATTTAAATCTGGAAATTTAATTTTAAAAATAGCGGAAGTTGATGCGAGCATAGTAAGCCCCGCTAATAATAGTAAGTATGTTGATACTAAATGTACATTTGAGAGCGGAATATTTAGGCTTTACTTAAGACCGAAGCGCGCAATACAAGTTAGGCATATAGCATATGAAATCGATTACGCTTTTGAAAAAGATGAAGCGTTTTTTGCAAATGGCTATCAATCCTGGACAGACACACGCGAGTTTAAAAAGGGCGATAAAATACACGACTTAGGACTTATTGGGAAGACAACTTCACTAGGTAAGATCTTTGTTAATGCTGGCGATTATTCGTTTGCGAGGTATAATAAAAGGCGTAGTCTCTATCATGGCATAAGTTACGGATATATGCGTTTAGGCAGTAGAGTATGTCTGTTGGGATCATTATACGAAAGAAACGGTTATACGATAATTTACGCAGATATGGTTAGAAACAAAATAATTATTGAAAAGGATTTAAGTGGTGTAATTATTGAGGATACAAAACCATACTTGCTTTTTGAAGTTTTTACCAAAACGGGCAAATACGATGAAGTGTTTGATGCGTATTTTGATGCTTTTAACGTTAAACTCCGCACAACTGAAAAGTTAAAAGGATACACCTCATGGTATAATTATTACAGCAATATCTCTGAAGAAATAGTCTTGCGTGACCTTAACGGACTTGCTAGTGCTACATCGGAAATTAATGCTTTTCAAATTGATGATGGATATCAAACTGCTGTCGGTGATTGGCTGAGCGTTGATGCTAAAAAGTTTCCAAATGGCATGAAAGCTATAGCCGATGCAATCCATAGTAAGAATATAAAAGCTGGAATATGGTTGGCACCCCTGGCAGCGGAGTCGAAATCTCAAATT
>JAITLB010000155.1 GCA_031278175.1 Christensenellaceae bacterium | reverse complement strand
GACGGATATTATGATTCTAACAACAATTACGTTGCACCAATAAATATAGAGCATTATCCTAATATAAAAGAATATTTTGATAAGCTTGGCCCAAAATTTAAAAATCGACCAGAACAAGGTGTAACTCCGTATAATTTGCGCAGTTGCAAATACATGCACGCTTTTTCAAAACAGAAAATCATTTATAGTGAAATCGTTCAAAGCCCTCAATTCTACTTAGATCGCGATGGCAAGTTCATGGTGGAAGCAACTGCATTTATGTTAACAGGTGTACATTTAGAGTATTTAGTTAATTTTCTTAATTCTGAAATTGTTGCTTGGATATTTAAAAAATTCTATGCAGGTGGAGGTTTAGGAGATACTGGTTTTAGATACAAGAAAGCTTTCATTGAAAAACTACCAATCCCTAAGCCTAAAGATGATAAAGTTATATATACAGATAAAGAAATTGCTACGCTTTATGGTTTTGATGATGAGGAAACTAATTACATTTTGTCATTATTAAACAGTCAAAGAAAGAAATGAGCCCAAGAAGTAAGCAAGTCTTTGTATATTACTATTATTACACTATTTACAATTACTTTAGTGACGCTTTTAGAGCCAATATGTGCTTTTAGTGCCTGCTTAGGGGGTTAATATCTATTATGGAATTTAAAATTATTAAGAAAGAAGAAATGGAAATTTTAGCAATGGCATATTGCAGAGATGATTTTTTTTATATAGTAAATAATATCTTGTTTCACGATTATATATTAGATATTCACACTGTGAATATTGAAAACAGTTTAATATTTGAAAGTGTTACTGAATTAGGATACTCAACGCAGTGTGAGATTAAGATTTACGAAGTGGTTCTTACAAAAAACGCACAAAACAGTCGAGTTAAAACAGTACAAGAGATGTTTAAAATTATGCGATTTTTGCATTCTCAAAATGCTTTGATAGCATTTGTAAACAGTGACAGAAGCAACTATCTAATATCGATTATAACAAGCAAATATATTTTAGGTGATGATAATAAAATCATCCGCTATATTTCCACACCACGTAGATATTCTTACAGCTTAGGTGAAAATACAAAATCAAAAAGTGTTTATGATTTTTTGCTTAAAAATGGCAATGTTAGCACTCTAGAAGAATTAGTTAATAGGTTTTCAGTTGAAGTGCTTAACAAGAATTTTTACGATAGAATAGCAATATTATTTAGTAAACTTGTAGGTGGTAAAAGATTTGGGTTAATATATCAATCACAACTTAAAATTTATGGCATAAGTGATAAAAACAAATATGCCGAATTTGCTGTCCGCTTAATTGGGCGAATTATGTTTTGTTGGTTTCTAAAAGAAAAGAAGAGCGACAATAACATTTCTTTAATTCCTGAAGAATTGCTATCAATACAGGCGATAAATGAGAATAAATCATATTATCATACTGTTCTAGAACCGTTGTTTTTTGAGATATTAAATACACAGATAGTCTCTAGAAAAGACAAATTCGCAAATTTAGAATACTATAGACAAATACCATATCTTAGTGCTACCTTGTTTACTCCACATATTGACGATTATTATACATACGATCATAAACTCCAATGTGGGATAGATAATATAGTTTCTATTCCTAATGAGTGGTTTATAAATATCTTTGAAGTGCTAGCTGAGTATAATTTTACTATTGAAGAAAACACTTCGCATGATATTGAGCTTTCAATAGATCCTGAAATGCTAGGCAGAATATTCGAGAATCTGCTCGCCGAGATAAACCCTGAGACAGGTGAGAGCGCGAAAAAAGCGACTGGTGCGTTTTATACACCGAGATACATTGTTGATTATATGGTAGAAAGTACTTTACTTGACTATCTAAAAAGCAAAACAGATATTAGCGAAAATAAACTAAGAACTGTCATGAATTATATAAGCGTTGACAGAGATAATAACGCTTTAACACAACTTGAAAAGAGGGATATAATTAATAGTTTGCATAGTTTATCAGTGCTTGATCCAGCTTGTGGATCGGGTGCATTTCCAATTGGCATACTACAAAAGATTGTATATATTTTACAAGAATTAGATCCGAGTGGAGAATTATGGCTTGAAAAAATTTGCGAAGATCTTCCTGTCTCAAAAGCTGAAGAGTTTATAAAGAGAGTATCCACGAAATCACCTAACTACGTCCGCAAATTAAGTGTTATTCAAAACTCAATATTTGCAGTAGATATTCAGCCAATAGCTGTTGAGATTGCGCGCATACGCTGTTTGCTCTCATTAATTATTGAAGAAACTATGCTGGACAGCGAAGAAAATCACGGAATAAATCCTCTGCCTAATTTAGATTTCAAATTTATCGTAGCAAATGCATTAGTGGACCTTAATAGCGATACACAGCGATCTTTCCTAGATAATCAAGCTCACATTAATGCCTTAAAAAAAGTCCGTGATGAGTATTATAATGCGAATTCTGCATGCCTTGAACAACTTCGATGTAAATTTCGCAAGGTCCAAAAACAAATGTACAAAGAGGCATTGGTGAAATATAAAGGGAATCTTTCTCAGCACCAAGTACAATTAACTAATTGGAATCCATTTGATAATCAAAGAACTGACTGGTTTGATGCTAAGTTCCAATTTGGTATTAGTAAATTTGATATTGTAATTGGTAATCCACCATATATTCATTTAGAAAACATTAGCGATAAAGATATAATGACGATTATCGTAGACAAAAAGCGACCGAGATATTTAACATACTCGGGACATGGCGATCTTTATTGTTTATTTTATGAACAGGGCTTAAAATTACTAAAGCCACAAGGATTTTTGACATACATTACAAGCAATAAATGGATGCGCGCTAGTTATGGCGAATCACTGCGCAATTATTTTCTTAAATATGCAAACCCTATTAGACTGATAGATTTAGGATCAGGTAGATTTAGTAGCGCCACAGTGGATACCAATATTATTACACTTCAAATGTCAGCAAATGCTAATAAAACAACTGCTACAATATATAACTCAACGACTCTTGAAAACTTGAGCGATTATATTATGAATAAGTCACAAATAATTAATTTTGAAGAAGGTGAAATCTGGACTATATTGAATCCAATAGAGCAGAGCATTAAACGAAAAATCGAAGTTGTTGGGAAGCCACTTTCCGAATGGAACATTAAGATTAATTATGGTGCTAAAACAGGTTGCAACGATGCTTTCATTATTGATCAAGTAACACGCGATAAACTGATCGAGCAAGACCCCAAATCAGCAGAAATAATTCAACCTGTTTTAAGAGGCAGAGACATTAACAGAAATTCATATAAATGGGCTGGATTGTATTTAATTGGGTTATTTCATATAAGACACTATAACATTGATGATTATCCTGCGATCAAGCAACATTTGCTAGATTTTGGATATGAGAAATTAAAGCAAACTGGCGATAAAGGCGCAAGATTTAAGACATATTATAAGTGGTTTGAATTACAAACGAATATCGCTTATTTAGACAACTTTAAGAAAAAGAAGATAATATATCCTGAAACGACTCAAAGTGCATATTTTGTAGTAGATAACGATGTGTTTTTTGTAGATAAGACTTGTTTTATAATGACAGGTGAAA